>JBDROC010000140.1:0-7795 GCA_043810475.1 Methanobacteriota archaeon
GACGTGGACACGCCCTCCAGAGGCGTGACTCTGGGCGCCATTATCTGCGGTTCGTTTTCTTTAGACCCCATAGCAATCAACAGAATCCATATCAATTTATCTCGATTATTTGTTGCTAATTGACACTTGACAGGACACTACTCTCATATAGAGTATTTCTTGAACATCATGACTTGCGTCTGGCTGATCCTCAAAAGCTTAACCAGGAACTTTATATCGTTCTCATCCAGAGGTACCTGAACTGGCATCGCCTTCCCCTTTAAATAGATCGCGCCCCCTTTCATATTCGCCCCCACATATCCTTTTGCTTTTCCTCTTATTACAAGGTTCCCTCCGTTCATATACGCTCCCGCAAACTCTTCAGTATCGCATACGGTCAGATGCGACCTCTATGACATTACCAAGAGGCTGTTTCACCTTCCCTCTGATATGTACATCCTCACCCCTTTTTAGACACGTAACAAGGTCCTCGTAAGTATGAGAAGTCCCCTTCTGGTGAGGTATTATATCAGAGGGATAGAGCCTTTTACCTCTGTGCTGCCAGTAAAAATCGTAAGTGAAATCACAAAGATGGGATAGAAGTATGCAATTTGTGAAACGGCGATTATATATGGTGGCAATAGATTTGGGATTTCAGATAGATTTTTAAATGTAGAGGATATATTAACCAGGGTGCGCAGGTAATATCACAAAGGGAAGAATCGTCATGGACAAGGAGATGAAAGCATAAGATCAATAATACTTGCAGGCGGCTCGGGAACGCGCTTGTGGCCTCTCTCCCGCGAACAGTATCCCAAACAGTTTTTGAAATTTGGCAAAACCTCATTGTTCCAGGATACGCTTAAAAGATGTCTTACGCTCTCAGATATCACAGAGATATTCGTGGTGACCAACGAATCCCAGAAATTTTTCGTGTCAGGACAGATAAAAGAGTGTGGATACGATATTCCTGTTGAGAATATACTGATAGAGCCAAAAGGAAAAAATACGCTTCCTGCCATCTGCTTCGGGATGCGGGCGATAGAAAAAAGGTATGGTAAATCCGTTGTCGGAGTGTTCCCGTCAGACCACATACTCGATAGGGGCGTCATGACGATCATTGCAGGTGCGGAATCGATAGCTTCTGACAGCCTTGTGACTTTTGGTATAACCCCCCGGTCCCCGCATACAGGTTACGGATACATAAAACCCGGCCAGGCGCTCGGAGATGGATTCAGGGTACTTGAGTTCAGGGAAAAACCTGTGCTCGTCCAGGCTAAAAAATACGTAACAGAAGGGTGTCTCTGGAACAGCGGCATGTTCCTGTTCAACACAGAGCTGTTTTTTTCTGAACTTAAAACATATGTGCCAGATGTTTTTAAGGCGTTTGAGGCATCAGACGACATACATGCTGTTTATGAGGTCGTCCCTTCTATCTCCATTGACTACGGGATAATGGAAAAATCATCACGGGTGGCTGTTGTCAGGCTGGATGAGAAATGGAGCGACCTCGGGAATTTTGATGCCATGTATGACGAGTTTGAAAAAGATGGCTCAGGAAATGTGGTGTACGGCTGCGATAACGTTTCTATCGGATCCACCGATAATCTCATCTACTCAAAACCCAAGAAACTTGTCTCGCTTATCGATGTCAGCGGGATGGTCGTGGTGGATACACCGGATGCCCTGCTCGTATGCCCCAGAAGCAGCAGCCAGAAGGTGAAAGACCTTGTATCCCTGCTTAAGAAAAAAGACGATGAGCGGGCATATCTTCATCAGACCGTGTACAGACCCTGGGGCTCATATACCGTTCTTGAAAGCTCGGAAAGACATAAAATAAAAAATATTATGGTCATGCCTGAAAAAAAGTTAAGCCTTCAGCTTCACCACCACAGGAGCGAGCACTGGGTGGTCGTAAAGGGCATGGCGCAGGTACAGGTGGACGGAAGGGAATTCTTTTTGAGCCCGGGAGAAAGCACATTTATTAAAGGCGGTGTGAAGCACAGGCTGTCCAATCCGGGAAAGATCCCGCTTGAGATAATCGAGGTGCAGCTCGGTGATTCAGTGGCAGAGGATGATATAGTGAGGTTTGATGATGAGTACGGGAGGGCGTAAAATGAAAGTCATCATACCGGCGGCAGGGGCAGGCAAGCGTCTGTTCCCGCATACGTTCACAAAACCCAAACCCATGGTGTATATCGCAGGTAAGCCCATAATCGGGCATATTCTCGACAGGTTGAAGGATGTGAAACCTGAGGAGATAATAATGGTCGTCGGGTACAAAAAAGAACAGATCACTTCGTATGTCGATAAGAATTATTCAGATATTTTCAATATAAAATATGTTGACCAGACGGAACAGCTCGGTCTGGGACATTCCATTTATGTTGCAAAGGATGAGATTGGTGATTCAGAAATAATGATAGCTCTGGGTGATATGATCTTTAAGGCAGGGTATTCAGAGTTCTATGGTCATTATTTAAATAACGGCGACTGTTCAGGTTCTATCGGTGTGCGTGAAGTGGATGAACCTAAAAAATACGGTATTGTGGAACTTGAAGGAAAATACATAAAGAGGCTGGAAGAAAAACCCGCACGTCCAAGATCAAGACTGGGTATCGCAGGTGTATATTTCATTAAGGAGACAAAGATCCTCATCTCGATATTGAAAGAAATGATCGAAAAAGACACGCGTACGCGTGGGGAATACCAGCTTACGGATGCGCTCCAGGAGATGGTGAAAAGGGGATACAGGCTCAAGACCTTCCCTGTGTCAAGCTGGTACGATTGCGGGCATCATGAATCGCTACTTGAGACGAACCGGGTGCTTCTGGATGAGAAAGAGGATATAGACCAGGTACATGAGATAAAAGATTCGGTCATCATCCCTCCTGTGGCTATAGGGGACAATGTCACGATCATAAATTCAGTGGTTGGACCGCATGCATCCATAGCAAGCGATTCAATCATCGAGAGCAGTATTATCTCAGACAGTGTGATCGGTTCTCGGTCGCATATTTCAAAGGTCAATCTCCAGAGATCGATTGTCGGGGATGACGCAAGCGTGCACGGGAAGCATAATTCCCTCAATATCGGGGATTCGTCATCAATAGAGTTCTGAAGGTAAATATGAAAGCTATGCAAGTCAGAGCAGTGATAACCGCAAGTGGAGAAGTACAGAGGGTAGGTTACAGAGATGTTGTTGAGCGTGCAGCACGCAAAATGAAGCTCACTGGCTTTGTTGAGAATATCAGGCCATATGATGTGAGAATCGTTTGTGAAAGGATCTGACTGTAGTGAGTTGAAACTCATGCCTCTAACGGATGAGCAAAAGAATGTTTTAAAGCTGACGAAGATGGGTTAATAATTAAAAAAAATTATTTCATACCATAAGATTTTCTTCGTCTTTCAATGCTGTCCTTTAACCTATCGTGGTCGCTTGACGGCATTTTTGGTTCAATGAGCTTAACTTCTTCTTTCTTGGGTGGTTTATGTTTTCGGGTTTCCCACACATTATCATATATTTCTGACATTTAATTCACCTGACGGGATTTTTAACATACTGATTATTTTCATCCTTAATAAAAAGAAGGTATGATAATTCCAGTATATATTATGATACACCTGTCAATTCTTTGCAACAACAGTGTTTTTCAGCAATCCCACATTCTCAATTTCCACTTCTACCTCATCACCAACTGATAGTTCACCTACTCCAGCAGGTGTACCTGTAGAAATTATATCACCACGTTCAAGCGTCATAATACTTGAAATGAACTCGATCAGGTACGGTATATTAAAAATCAGGTTGGAGGTACTTGAATCCTGGCGAAGTTCTCCGTTCACGCGTGTTCTTATAGCAAGGTTGCTTACATCAAGCATAGGGTCTGCTATGTAAGGGCCAAGAGGAGCAAATGTATCAAAACTCTTAGAGCGCGTCCATTGTACATCCTTCTTTTGAATGTCCCGTGCTGTCACGTCGTTAAAACATGTGTACCCCATAATAACACTGCCAGCATCGTCTCTGCTGATGTTCTTGCAGCGTTTACCTATAATAACCGCAAGTTCACCTTCATAGTCAACATGCTTTGACATTTCTGGATAAACTATCTTTCCGAGTGAACCTATAACTGCAGAAGCTGGCTTTAGAAAGAATATGGGTTCGTCAGGAATTTCCATACCGAGTTCCCTTGCATGATCCTTATAATTAAGGCCAACACATATTAATTTGGAAGGCTGTACTGGCGGTAAAAGCTGGAGGTCAATGAGCAAGAACGTATCATTGTACAGTCCTCTGTCCACAATAACCTTGTTGCCTTTAACTTCGCCGTAAAATGTTTCATTTTCGTACTTGAATCGCCCGATCATAATCAATTTCCTTCTATTAACTATCCCATTTTTTTTGCAGCTAATTCGATAGCGGCAATCAGGCTGTCTCGGGGCATTATGGTAGTAACAGGGATCCGCAGCACCTTTTCAACAGTGGGGCTCACTATGGGTGCGCATACAAGTGCCTTTGCACCGTCCCTTTCAGCCCTGATCGCTGCAACAATGGCATCTTCCATTGATGTTGCAGAGTATTCCCTGACTGTCAGGAGTCGACCGTGTACTTTGATTTTCTTTTCAGTGATGTAGTCAAGAACCGGACGTGCAGCAATAACAGCTATGAACTCGGGTCTATCTGTTCCTTCCATCCTTCGCAGCGCCCGCACTATCTGTCTTAGCGTCTTTATGTTGGGCTCGCGGCTCCCGGATAACAGCTTGTAAATAGTGCTTGCAGGTATACCTGACTTTTCACTGAATTGCGCGGCTGTCATGCGCATATCTTCTTTGATCACCCGTCCTAATTCCCTGATGAAAGCTTCATCAGACTCTACTGCCGCCTTTATCAGATCATCGGTGGACATTGGTATCCTCTTATCACAATAGTATTATTCGAAGTTTTATTAATACATTTGGGTCAATTGGCCGGGAAATTGGGAAACCATTAAATACCGCTATCGTGAAAAGAAACATAATTACCTGTAAGAAGGGGAAATTATGAAGAAACTCACGAAAATCCTGTTGGTTTTTATTGTAACGGCACTTATCGCCGGTTGCGTGGAAGAGAAAATAACACCTGACCAGCCCATAAATCTTGTAAAGATGGGCGGGATGGACATGGTACAGAGATTGGGTGCAGGGGAAATTGCAGGGTTCATAGGATGGGAACCTTACCCCGCTATAGCGATAACCAAAGGCTATGGAAAGCCCCTTATGTATTCAGGCGACATATGGGATGAACATCCCTGCTGCGTGGTGGCATACGATCATGACTGGTATAAACAGACAGAGAACGCTGATGAAATATTGGACCGCATGGCACTGGTGCAGTTAAAGTCAGTGGAATACATCAATAACGCAAAGGAGAGCGGGTCTCCTGACCATGATGATCTGATAAATTACACGATGGAGTTCGGGGGTATGACCGATCGTGCAGCAGCGGAAATGAGCCTGAAGGATGTGGAATTCGTATATTCTCCCAACATCCAGGGAGCGGAGACATTCATAGCGAAGATAATGGACTTCAATATTTTTGACAGTTCGAAATGGAACCAGTCTGGCTATATGAACGCTTCGGATTATGCGAACGACCTTATTACGAACAGATATGTTGATTGGGCGCTCCAGAACAGGGAGAAGGACCTTTCAAGCCTGGCAATAAAACAACCTGTTACGATTCGCTATGGCTATCTTGTGAATGATATTCACGAACTGCCGTTCTATGTGGGATGGCAGAAAGGCTGGTTTGAGGATATCGGTATTAATATTACCCTGGCTGAAGGCACGCCGTTCCAGAATGGCGCTTTCCAGATGCAGAAAGGATTCAAGACCAACACAGTGGATGTCGGAAGTCTTGGCATCCCTCCAGTAATTATTCACAGGATCAACAGCAATGATTTCGCCATTGATGATGCGCGCGTGGGCGTTATTTCGGGAATGAACAACGAAGGATCGGTGATCGTTGTTGCAGGCAATATTACATCTCTTGCTGACCTGAGGGGTAAAACAGTTGGTTTCCCGGGACCTGGGACGATCCAGCATGTGCTTTTCCTGATGGCTGCGGAACAGGCAGGTGTCAGGGTAAGTTATTGATGAAAAACGATTCAGAGAGAAATGGATTGATCATAAATATCCTTTCTCTCATAGGTTTTATTATTTTTTGGCATGTTCTTGTAGTACTCGCAAGGGAACAGATTTTCAATATCCCTTTCATGAGACTAAAAGATATTCCGACGCCCCTTGAAACCTGGTATGCACTTATTGGTTCGATGTTCGCACAGACCTACGGTCCCGGGCTCACCTACGGTATTATCGACCATGTTCAGGCAAGCCTGGTGCGGGTTGTCCAGGGAGGAGCGGGTGCTTTTATCATAGGGGTTCCTGTCGGGATAGGGATAGGCTACTCACGGCTCATACATAATATCCTGAATCCTATTATCGAGATAGTCCGCAACATGCCCCCGATGGCGTGGATACCCCTTGCGATATTTATCCTGGTCGCGGGGGGTTCTATATTCATCGTGTTCATCGGTGTGGTATTTCCCATTATCCTGAATACCATATACGGCGTAAGGTCAACCGACACACGCCTCATCGATGCCGCAAGGACGCTTGGGGCATCTGAGCCGAAGATAGTGACAAAAGTTATCATCCCGTCAGCCTTTCCTTCCATAATCGCAGGCCTGCGCATCGGGTTCGGCGTGGGATGGATGGCGATAGTCGCAGCCGAGATGGTCATCCGCAGCCCCGTAGGGCTTGGATACTTTATCTGGAACATGGGCGACCTGGGACGTTATGCTGAAATGGTCGCGGGGATGATAGTGATAGGGGTCATCGGCTATTTTATGAACATCAGCGTACTTCTTTTGCAGAATAGGGTCATAAAATGGGTAGATTGATATTAAAAGGAGTATCCAGGAAATTCAACGGATTACTTGCGGTATCTGACGTGAACCTTGAGGTCGCGGATGGGGAGTTCGTATGCCTGCTCGGTCCGAGCGGCTGCGGGAAGACCACGATACTGCGCATGGCTGCCGGGCTTGATGCGCCCACCGAGGGGGAATTATTACTTGACAGCAGGAAGATAGAAGGCGTGAATAAAGAGTGTGGTTTCGTGTTCCAGGAATATGTGCTTTTCCCATGGCGAACCGTGAAAGAGAATATTGAGTTCGGTCCTGAAATGAAAGGGATGAAAAAAAATGAATGTGAGAGGATATCGCAGCATTACATTGAGCTTGTAGGATTGAAAGGTTTTGAGGATCATTATCCCCATGAACTGTCGGGAGGCATGAAGCAGCGTGTTGGCATCGCAAGGGCGTATGCAAATAATCCGAAGCTCCTGCTCATGGATGAGCCCTTTGGCGCTCTTGATGCACAGACGAGGAACCTGATGCAGGGCGAACTGCTCAGGATATGGGAGAAAGAACATATCAGCGCGCTGTTCGTGACGCACAGCGTGGATGAGGCTGTTTACCTGGCTGACAGGGTCGTCGTATTGTCAGCCCGTCCCGGTACGGTAAAGGAAATATTTGATATTACTCTTCCCCGTCCCAGAGTAAGGACGAGCCCTGAGGCTAATGCGCTCAGGGATTCGATACTGAAGTCGCTGGGGACTGAGATAAAGCGGGCGACAGGGAAAGTATAAATAAAAATTGTAGATGCAAGTTGTGAAATAAATGCGGAGGAAGGGACTTGAACCCTCGAACTCCTGCGAGAGCAGCTCTTGAGGCTGCCGCCTTTGACCACTTGGCTACCTCCGCACATTGATTATCAA
>JBDROC010000141.1:0-2226 GCA_043810475.1 Methanobacteriota archaeon
CAGGTCAAGCGTGGTGAGGCTGTCCTTTCCTCCGCTGAATGAAACATAGACCGGCAAGTCCCTGAACTCTTTCTGGTTGGCTATACCGCGTATGGTGTTCATCGCATCTTTTACAAGCCTTTTCATGTGGGGCGCATTGGCGAGGATTACCTCATCAAGTGACGGATTTTTTGAGTTGAAATTCGCTTTTCCTGAGTCGATCTTTCGTATCTTTATAGATTGCCCCGTGTTTTTCAATTCGCTGCTGTCCCGGTACGATACGCCCAAACCGCTCAGGTTTCTGGCAATAATGAGGATTGTATCGCCTTTTCTTATATCGTCCGTGCATTCAATGACTTCGCCTCCATCTATTGTCTTTCCGCTAAGATGTCCTCCTTTTGAGGATATTTTGACGAGTTTTTTCATGATCCCTGAATCAATGAGCGCCTGTGCTCCCTCAAGCATCAGGTCAAGCTTAAAAGCCAGTTCCAGCATGTCAAATCTCAAAACCCCGAACCTAATACCATCTACTATTATTTCAACAGTCTTGTCCTCTCCTGGAATTTTGTTGAGCAGTATAAGTTTTCCTGAAAGAGGACTTGCGCCAAATAACTGCAAGACGAGTTCGTCAATTATGCTGTGTTCATGCGGGGAGGCGAAACGCACATCACCGGGCTGTGTGAGATCTATCCGTGCGCCTTTTTCATGACAAATCCCGCATTCATAATCAAGCAGCGGGACATTGCATTTATTGCACCAGAAAATAAAGTTCTGTTCGATATCAAAATGTTTTGTGTCTTTCATTGGTAGAAGAGCGCTCTATGTCTTTAAATCATCATATCAACGATATAAAGATAACCTCTTTTTTTACATTCTTACGAATAATATTTATCAAAAGCCTGCAAATTAATTAGCATGGTCTATGTCACATACTTCAGATGCTTCCGCTGCTCCAGGCAGTATAAACCCGAAGAAATAGAAAAACTGCCCATCCCAAGATGCAGTAACTGTGGCTCTGCTCTAGATGCAGAATATGACTACAGCTCCATCCAGAAGGTCATACTGCGCGACGACTTCATGCGCGACAAGCCTGCGCACTGGAAATACTGGGCGTTCATGCCGGTGAAGGACCTCTCAAAGATGATCACTATGGGTGAGGGCGGCACGCCGCTGCTTGAGAACAGGAGGCTCTGGAAAAAAGGGCGGCTCCTAATAAAATACGAAGCTTCTAACCCCACAGGCTCCTTCAAAGACCGTGGGTCGTCACTTGAGATAACAAAGGCGCTTGAGTTCGGGAAGCAGAAAGTAGCTCTTGCATCTACGGGCAACATGGGTGCTTCAGTGGCGGCATATGCAGCTTATGCAGGACTTGAGTGCACCGTGTTCATTCCCGATATCGTGGGTAAAGAAAAGCTCACTCAGATAAAAGCCTATGGCGCAAAGACAATAATGGTAGACGGGGACTACTCAGTTGCGATAAAAGAAGCCGAGGATTTTGTTGTCTCAAACCCGGATTCATTCCTGACAGGCGACTATCCCTGGCGCAGCGAAGGGACAAAGACCCTGGGTTTTGAGATAGCAGACCAGTTATACTGGCGCATACCAGATCATGTGGTCGTACCTGTGGGTAACGGGACGCTCATCTGGAGCGTTTTCGAGGCATTCAGGGAGCTTGTTCTTGTGGGTATTACTGACAAAATACCCCGCATGATCGGGGTGCAGGTCGAGAACTGTGATCCTGTGGTGCATGCCTGGGAGAACGAACTTGGTGAGATAATCCCGGTCAGGGACCCACATACCGTGGCTACGGCTATCGCATGCGGAGACCCTATAGACGGTCTTGCTGCACTTTCGGCAATAAGAGAGTCTGGCGGCGAAGCTGTCCGCGTGAGCGATAAGGAAGCGCTGTCTGCGCGGGATATACTTGCATCGAATGGTATATTTGTCGAGCCAAGCGGCGCCGTTGCTTATGCCGGGGTCATGAAAAAGAAGCTTGAAGGAACCGTGGTAGCTGTAGCGACAGGGCATGGCCTGAAGGATATGGTTGGGATATGATTTTTTTAATTTTTCACCGCCTCTTCTATACATTTCTCCGTGGTCGCCATTATGCTTTTCACTCCACACAGGTTCGGCACATACTTATGGGCTTTCCCTGAGTTCACCATCATGCATTTGAATCTCTCGCTGGCAGGTGATACCACCATGCAGGTATCACAGAACACCTTTGCGCCGCTTCGCTTGATGCGC
>JBDROC010000142.1:0-6273 GCA_043810475.1 Methanobacteriota archaeon
GCGCAGGCACAGGCAAGACCACGACCATCACCGCGAAGATAGCGCACATAGTTGAATGCGGTATCTTCGATAATAGCAGGGTCGAGGCGATGCGCTTTGAGGCTGTTCGGGGGCATATTGGGCGCCGGGATATAAATATACACAAAGTGATAAATGTGTGGCGCATCCCACGAAAAACTGATTTCACAGATGAATGTGATACACACTGATTTCGTATCCGCGTGCATCCGCGTCATCCGCGCAATCCGTGTTCTATCGTAGTCCATCTGCGTTCATCAATGCCGAAACCCTGCGGGTTCTCGACTCCGCGCACACCTATGCCCCGCAGGGCATAGGTGGACACGCCCTCCAGAGGCGTGACTCTGGGCGCTTTTATCTGCGGTTTCGCATATCGTTATTGGTGGTGCATATTTGTCAGACTCTCCCTCCCCTGCCTAAACCCCCGCCAGCTCCCCCTCAATCAAACACACCCAAGCCCCCCCCAACTAATCCTCGCAGGCGCAGGCACTGGCAAGACCACGACCATTACAGCAAAAATAGCATACATGGTCGAAAAAGAAAACATCGACCCTTCCCAGATTCTCGCGCTCACCTTCTCCAAAGAAGCAGCAAGGCACATGCGCGAAAAAGTCGAGAAGCTCCTTCAGGGAAGGGAAATCCACGTAAAAACGTTTCATTCATTCTGCGCCGAGCTTATCAAAGAGCGTTTCCAGAACTTTTTTCGGGAGATTTTTGGACAATGCCATTACAAACTTATTTGCAGGTATAAAACGTAAGGAGTTATCTGATTATGTCGATCCTTGACCTCATATCCCTGCCAGAAAGCAAAACCCTGGAATTCAAAGAAAAAATGCCAGAATCTCTTGCAATAGCAAAAACAGCCTGTGCGTTCGCAAACGGTGGCGGGGGAACGATCCTTATCGGAGTGGCTGATAAGAAAAAGACCATTACTGGAATAAATGAACAGGAAATACACATCCTGGAAGAAAAAATAGCAAATATAGTGTATACGATGGTTGAACCTACAGCAGCATTTTACATATCGATCCACAATATTGAAGGAAAACTGATCTTAAAGATCGATGTGTTTCCCGGAAGTCTCAAACCATATCATCTTAAGAACAAAGGAGAGATCGAAGGCACTTACATCAGAGTAGGTTCAACAAACAGGATGGCAGACCTGGAAACCATTGAAGAACTGGGACGCCAGAGGATGAACATCAGCTTTGATGAAACTTCTATCATTGATGCTACGATAGATGATATCGATCTGAACAATATAGAGATTTACCTCAAGAAAAGGAAAGAGGTCAGGGACATACCAGAGGTTAAACCTGATGGGGAATTCCTTAAAAAAATCAAAGCAGCAAGACAGCAAAACGGCAGCATTCATCCAACTGTTGCTGGAATACTCTTATTTTCAAGTGAACCTGAAAAATACATTCAAGGTGCGGTCATAAAATGTGCCAGATTCAAAGGCAATGAAATGGATGAATTCATTGACCAGAGAATAATAACTGGCTCACTTTTTTCACAGATAGAGGAAACGATAGCATTCTTTAAAAAGAACGTAAAGAGAAGTGCGAAGATCGAAGGTGTTTATAGAAAAGAAGAATATGAGTATCCTGAGAAAGCCATACGTGAGGCGGTAGTAAATGCTGTGTGCCACAGGGATTACAGTCGCAAAGGTGCGGATATAAAGTTCGCAATTTTTGATGACAGGATTGAAATTACAAGTCCTGGAGGGCTTCTTCCGCAGATATCACTTTCTGATTTAGGTACAGGAGTATCAGAGCTCAGGAATAAGATTATCGGGAGGATCTTTAATGAGGCAGGTTTGATCGAAGGCTGGGGAACAGGTATCAGGCGGATAAGAAATGAAATTGAAGAAATGAGGTTAATGCCGCCTGAATTTAAGGACATTAATAGTTTCTTTAAAACGATAATTTATAATGAACCTTTGAAAAAGAGTGTAAAATTAGATACTGATGAGAACGAGATTATCGCATATATCCAAAAACAAGGGAAAGCAAGCACAAAGGAATTAGAAAAAAAATTGGGAAAAAGTAAGGCTACAATAAAGAGAAAGATCAGAACCCTTATCGATAATGGATATCTAATATGGGTTGGAAAAAGTCAAAAAGATCCGTCTGGATATTATGAACTTACTGGCTCAAAGAAAGTCCATATGTGAGCTAGTAATGAGCCAGTATGAGCCAGTAATACAATTCATGAGCCAGTATGAATATTTTAAAAGGTGGTATGCATTTCCTTAGACTCCCTCCTCCCATCCCTGAAACCCCGCCAACTTGAAGCCATAAAACACACCCAAGCCCCCCAACTCATCCTCGCAGGCGCTGGAACTGGCAAGACCACGACCATCACAGCCAAGATCGCTTACATGGTCGAAAAGGAAAACATCGACCCCTCTCAGATCCTCGCGCTCACCTTCTCCAAAGAAGCTGCAAGGCACATGCGTGAAAAGGTCGAGAAGCTCCTTCAGGGAAAGGAAGTGATCGTTAAGACTTTCCACTCATTTTGCGCCGAGCTTATCAAGGACCACGCTGACAGATGCAAAGTCCCCGGAGACTTCAAGATATTCGAGGAGATGGATTCTGCCATCTTTATTTTCAGAGAACTCAAAACAGATGCAAGGACCGCCAGCCTTTACGCAAACACGATCGGGAAAGCCAAAGACCTCAATATCTTAATAGATAAATTCAAAGAATTTCTGGAAACGCTAAAAAAACAGGTTCAGGATATCGAAAAAGATGAGAGCACATGGAAGGAACTGTATCGTGAATCTAAATTCAAACTCAATACCTTCCATCTTCAGGAATTCAAAGACAAAGAAGATAAGAAGGCAAAACAGACAGAGAAAAAAAGATACTCAGAATTCATAGACCTCTATGAAGAATACCAGAAATATTCAAACTTCATATCAGCTTGGGAGAAATACGAAGAGAAGAAATCAGCCATAGGCGCCCTGGATTACGGCGACCTGAATAAGATCGCCCTCTGGTATCTCGACGTGTACGGTACGCAGGAATTGAACGACACCTTCCGCTATTTCATAATTGATGAATTCCAGGATACGAATTACGTTCAGTTCGAACTGATAAAAAAGCTCACATCAGCAAATAAGAACATAACGGTGGTGGCAGACCCGAACCAGACCATATACGCATTCCGCGGAGCATACACAAATAATATCGAGGAGTTCGAGAAGCAATTCAATCCGGCGATAGTGTCCCTGGATGTCAGTTTCAGGTCAACCAACAAGATACTCAGAGTCGCCCATACTCTTATCGAAAAGAACTATGGAGATGATAAAAAGAAAGAATGCCTGCTCATCAAGAATCACAAAGATATTGAAGGGGAGAATGTCAGTATTATTGAAACAGAAGATGATAATGAAGAAGCAAGAGCCATAGTCGAGAAGATCGAGGAATATCTGGCACAGGGAATTCCTCCAACAGAGATCGTCGTATTATACAGGACACATGCCCAGGGACGAAAGGTAAGACATGCTCTTGAAAATAGGGGTCTGCCCTTCCGGGTGAAAGACGATACCGATTTCCTGAAACAGCCTGAGATAAAGACTGCTCTTGCTTACCTGTATATTATCAACAATATCTCTCACCCCACAGCCCGCGGTACAGAAGCGTGGTGGAGGATATTCCATTACAATAATGCCCTGAGCCAGGAAGATTCTATCAGGATAGGAGAATACCTTAAGAAAAAATGGGTCACATTCCAGGAAGCCATTTATCACCATATTGATGAACTTGGACTTTCCAGGAGCGGTCTTGAGACCATAAGCAATGTAAAAATGAGAATTGATTCGCTTTGCAGCAAGAAGAATCTTGATGTATCAGACCTGATCCTTGAGGTTTACGATCAATCCGGGCTCTCACGGCAATTCGCCCATACTGACACAAAGCGCAGCAGGGAAGCGCTTTTGAATCTCAGGCAGCTTCATGAATTAGCCAGCAATTTTGAGGAGTTCCATGGAAAAGACCTCAGTTTGTTCATTGATTATCTTGAGATCCTTGACGAGATGGACGGCAACCCGGCGCCAGCAATGATAGCGGATGATGATGCCATTAATCTCATGACGATACATTCGGCAAAAGGGCTGGAGTTCAAGGTTGTATTTGTCACAAATCTCGCCAAAGATAAGTTCCCCCTCTATCGAGGAGGCGCAGAGCCATTAATCCCGCCTGAATTGATGGAACAGTACAGGGATATTTTCGAGGATAAATCCATCAAAGATACTGAAAAAGCAGTCAAGGAGCGCAAGAAAGAGATCAAAAAGGA
The DNA here is from genome assembly GCA_043810475.1 of Methanobacteriota archaeon. Classification (GTDB taxonomy): domain Archaea; phylum Halobacteriota; class Methanosarcinia; order Methanosarcinales; family Methanoperedenaceae; genus Methanoperedens. The sequence continues at coordinate 4,321 of JBDROC010000142.1, forward strand.
AGAAGAGAGACGGCTTGCGTATGTGGCGCTAACAAGAGCCAAAGAATATCTTTTCCTGACACTGGCAATAAAATACGCTGATGATGAACGAGAGCCGTCTGAGTTCCTTCTGGATATTGGATATAATAACTGGAGAGCTGGCGGGAATATCACTATTGGAGATCTCAGTTATTTCAGGGATACTGATACAAAAGTCAGGGAAATGGTAAAGGACAGTGCACTTGAGCGGGAAAAGGCAGTGCGAAAAAGGCTACTCATCGAGTCGCTCGATTCTGGTGATTTCAATGAAATCATGAAAAATACGCTGCTGTATCAGGCTTTGAAGCTAGGAGAGGCGCCGGATTTCAAGGAACTTTTCGATTCCAACTGGTCTAAAATAAATCCTGCAGAGGACGCTGAAAAGATTCTCGGCAAAATAAAAGAAAATAAGAATGGATTGAAATTCAATCCTGTAACCTTGACTTTCAGCTATTCCTCAATAAGTACTTATGAGAACTGTCCCAGGCAGTATGAACTCAAGGAACTTCTCAGGTTGCCAACACGCGATTCAGAGGATTCTACAGGTGCCATGAACCGGGGAACTTTTGTTCATAAGGTGCTTGAGATGGCGGTGAGTGAGAAAATAACCACCAAGGAAAGGCTGTATGAGATCAGGGACACGGTCGCAAAAGAACCTGAATTCAGGGGTGTTGATGTTGAAGCTGCAACTGGAGCGCTCGATGTATTCTGGGAGCGGAACGAAAATAGAATTGCGAATAACCTGATGGTTGAGCAAAGATTCGCTGTCCCGCTTGGAGGATTTACTTTCAAGGGATTCATTGACCGGGTGGATATGATGCCTGGCACTAAGAATGAAATTGAGATCATCGATTACAAGACCGGGAAATCTGAACCTGGACCCGATGCACGCTCAAAACAACTTTTGCTTTATGCCAGGGGTATTAAGCATGTTTATCCTCAATATAAAGTGAAAAGACTCACTCTTGAGCAGCTTGGTCTTCCCAATCCCAGGACATTTGAGCTGATCGACGGGAAGTTCGAGAGCGCGGGTAGTTCACGGATGGAGGGGCTTGATGAGAAGGCTGTTGAGGATATGATCGAGATCGCAAAGTCGATTGCGCGTGATTATGAACATGGGTTTGAGAGGACGAAGGATGAGAAGGTTTGTGGGGAATGTGGGTACAGGTTGTATTGTGGGGATTAGGATATATTTTGGAGTTTATTCATGAAAGACAGATACAAAGATTTGCTATCGAAAATAACAGAAAGAAAAACAAATGTGGATAAGTTCATCGAAGTCCTCCACACCCAAACAACATGGCTCACCAGCCCTGCAAGCACAAAATATCATCTCAACAAAGAAGGTGGACTTTTAGAGCACTGTATCGGAGTTGCCGAAACCCTGCTTCAACTGCACGTTGCCCTCGCGCCGGAGATAAGCGAAGAGAGCTGCGTGATCGTTGGTCTGTTCCACGATATCGGGAAGGTGGGAATGCCAGGAAAGCCATATTACTTACTGGAAATTAAAGATGGAAAACCAACTGGCACATACACCATAAACGCGGAGATCGTTGCAATGGGTTTGTCGTTGCGCAGCCTGTATCTTGTTTCGCAGTATATCCCACTTTCAGATGAGGAAGCGCAGGCGATCGCCTACCATGATGGGATGTATGTACCTGAAGGGCGCTCGGTGGCGCATAAGGAAGAACCTCTGCTGTTGTTGCTGCACTGGGCTGATATGTGGACGGCGAGTGTGAAGGAGAAGGGGGTATAGTCGAACCGTGTGTTCCCTGAAAACAGGCAATATTCCCTGAAATCAGGTTTAATTCCCTAAAAATAGGAACTTATTTAAATATGCAAAATAATTATGATTAGATGGAAAACATTCTCGGCACAAGAACAGCTATAAAAATACTTACCTGTCTATTGAAAAATCCACAGAAAGAATTCAAA
>JBDROC010000143.1:0-2171 GCA_043810475.1 Methanobacteriota archaeon
GGAAAGGCAAAAGTCTGGGGATTTGATGTTGAGAAGGAATCTTCGAAGGTGCGCGAGAACATCGGCATGGTTTTCCAGGACACCACTCTTGATGACCGCCTTACAGGCAAGGAGAACCTCGATCTCCACGGCAGGCTCTACGGACTCGACGGGAAAACGCGAAAAAAGAGGATAGAAGAGGTGCTGGCTCTTGTGGAACTCACAGAAAGGGCTGACTCGATCGTCAGGACGTTTTCAGGCGGGATGATGAGGCGGCTTGAGATCGCACGCGGACTGATGCATCATCCCCATGTGCTGTTCCTGGATGAGCCAACGCTTGGCCTGGACCCTCAGACAAGGAATCATATCTGGGAATACATAAAAATATTGAACAAAGTTGAAGGCGTGACCATTGTGCTTACAACTCATTACATGGAAGAAGCTGACCACCTCTGCGGAAGGATAGCCATCATTGACCACGGCGATATCGTAGCACTTGACACTCCCGAAGCGCTCAAGGACAGACTGGGAGGCGACGTGATAATTCTTCAACTTGAAAACCCGGATGACAAATCAAAATTGTGTGATATCTACGATAAAAACGGGTGCGCAAAGATCGTTTCCAGGCAAAATGGCGAAGTTTTCATAACTGTCAAGAACGGAGAGCACCAGATACCGCATATTCTTTCACTTGCTTCAAATGCCGGAATATCGATCCTTGCGGTGAGCCTTCGAAAACCAACGCTGGACGATGTGTTCCTCCACCACACCGGGCGAGCCATACGAGACAAACACGCAAGCGAGATCGAGCAGGTGGGATTCAAGATCCGCTCAAGGAGGAAATAAAAATGAAAAAACAGGTAAACAGGGCGCTTCAGACTGTGTATACCATGTGGCTGCGGGAGATGCTGCGTTTCTGGCGCTCAAAGTCGCGTATCATAGGATCTCTTGCCACTCCGCTTTTTTTCCTGGTTTTTCTCGGGGCAGGCTTCAGCTCGTCTTTTCAGGTCGAGGGGGGGCGTCCATTTGATCCGTCCTATCTTGCGCCCGGTCTTATAGGCATGGTCGTGTTATTTTCATCCATGATGGGGGGGGTGTCCATTATATGGGATAGGGAATTCGGTTTCCTCAAAGAGATTCTCATTGCGCCTGTGAGCCGATTCTCTGTAGCGCTCGGGAAAGCTGTGGGAGGTGTAACCACATCAGTTATACAGGGTATTTTGATAATGTGCATCGCCAGGTTAATGGGTATCGAATATCAGTCTTTATCTGGCGTCATAGCCGCGATAGCTGTCATGTTCGTATCAGGCATAGGTTTCATAGGTCTTGGTATCGCTGTTGCTTCCAGGATCGACAGCCATGAGGGTTTCCAGATGGTCATGAGCTTCCTGACAATGCCCCTTGTGCTTCTTAGCGGGGCATTTTTCCCCATCTCAAAACTGCCTGCATGGCTGACCGTACTCGTGTATGCCAATCCCCTTACCTACGGAGTTGAAGCACTTCGTTATTTCCTTCTTGGAGAATCAATAATCCCTATCTTCAGGAGTATCACGATACTTCTCGTCTTTGCGCTGGCAATGACGTTCCTGGGTGGGAAACTATTCGGGAAGATGAAGGTGTGACATGATAGTACTGTCGGGCGGAACTGGTACGCCCAAGCTGCTGCAGGGTTTGAGGAAGCATATTCCAGATGAGAAGATCACAGTAATTGTGAACACTGCAGAGGATATTATGATATCAGGGAATCTTGTATCTCCTGATGTCGATACTGTTCTATACCTTTTTTCAGGACAGCTTGATGATACAAAGTGGTGGGGTGTCAAGAATGACACTTTTCATACATACAATGCTTTAAAAAAAATGGGTATCAACGAAAAGCTCATGATAGGGGATACTGACCGCGCCACACATATCCTTCGCTCGGAATTAATGCGTAAAAGGGCACGTTTAACTGAAGCCACCTTGCAGCTTTCTACTTCGTTCAGGATCAGAGCGAGGGTGCTTCCCATGTGCGATGAAAAGGTTGATACGATGATAACCACGCCGCAGGAGGAGATGCATTTCCAGGATTTCTGGATTGGCGCGCACGGTGAACCTGATGTTCTTGATGTTAAAATAAAAGGGCTTGAAAAGGCAAATCCTACAAGAGAAGTGATGGAAGCGCTTGGGTCTGATGATAATGTAATAATCGG
>JBDROC010000144.1:0-6751 GCA_043810475.1 Methanobacteriota archaeon
TTGGAGTATTTGTATTATGGGTAATTACTTTTCCATTGTCATCAGTTCCAATAGTTAGAGCTCCAACTTCAACAATAAATGTACATCTCTCAATCATATTTGATTTAATTCCATGTTCATATAAAACTGCATATGATTTTACTTCCTCAATTCTATTATTTAAAACTTCTTTATTAATTTTACCAATGTTTTTTATGCTGCCACTGCCATCAATGGAGGCACTGCGTTACCTATTTGTCGAAATGCAGCACTTCTACCACCTTCAAAATAGTAATCATCAGGAAATGACTGAATTCTTGCAGCTTCGCGAATAGATAAAGAACGAATCTGTTCTAAATCAGGATAAATATAATAATGTCCATCTTTAGCTATATGGGCAACCACAGTATGAGAGCATCCATCTGGATCTACAACTTTAAACCTATCTAAAAAAGATTCTTGATTAGTATGTGTTTTTAGATTCTCTGGTAAATCTGGATACTTCAATCTTTCTCCATTCAACAACCATTTTTGTATTGCAATCTTGTAAATTGAAAGATCTCTTTCATTATGGGGTCTGGTGACATGTTGGGTTACAAATTCAAATCCATTCCTGATTTCAAATTTTTCCAGATAATTTGTTGAGCCGGTTTTATAGAGCATTATTTTTTCCCCACCTCCTGATTTTAAGGCAGGTAAATCAGCAAATAAATCAGATTTTATTTTCCATTTATTAACTGTTTTCTCAAGTTCAGGAAATTCAAATTTATTATTACCTCTTTTGCCGATAACGATGACTCTTTTTCTTTTTTGCAACACATCATAATCCATAGCATCCAATACTTGCCAGGAAATACTATATCCAACTTCTTTACTTTCAAATAGAGTTTTCATTTGTTCAAAGTAATTACCGGCAGTAAGCAAACCAGTCACATTTTCAAATACAAAATATTCCGGCTTATATTTTTTAAGAAAGTCAGCATAATATTTAAATAAGTAATTCCTACTGTCATATTTCATTCTGTTTGAGTCCCTCGAACGACCAACAAGTGAATATGCCTGACAGGGAGGACCACCGATTATTAAATCAATTTTTTTATTTTTCTTCAAATCATTTATTTTCTCAAAAATAGCATCAATTGTTGAACTACCAATTTTATCACAAATAACGGTGTCAAGTTCTTCTTGTGGTATTGCTGAATATAGTTCCTCTTTTGTAATTTTTTCTTGCAAATAATTGTTATAAATATCAAGTTGTTTATTTGCTTTTAAGTAATGATAAGCGATTCTTGTTTTTATGGTGTCACACGCATGCTCATCCATTTCCAGATGGGCAATAGAGGTAAATCCAGAACGAACAAATCCTTCTGAAAGTCCACCGGCACCAGCAAATAAATCAATGTAGTTCATGGATATCAGGTGTTATTAAATGTTTCTTTAAATATATTCATGTTTAATCTCATTCAAACAGTGATAAAACTTTCTAATAAACAGAGCAGGATAATACCTAAAACTCTCTGATAATCTCCCAGTCTGCACCACATTATAAATAGAATGATAAAGGGACAGAGCGATGATAATGACTGACACTAAAATCAAAGCTCTTAACCAACCCGGCGACTACTACTTCTGCTCTCTTTACGTTGCCTGGCACCGCTGCACAAACGACCCTTCATCCACTGGCAATCAGCATTTTTCACATCTTGATGAGAACGAGACAAACTCCCCCACCTCAAAATATTTCTTCTGCTCCCTCTGCGGCAAATGGCATACTGACGCCAGAAAAGACCATCTCCAATACCGTCTGCACATCCAGCATTTCAACCGAAAAAACGGCTTCTCTTTCATCGTTAAAGGGCTGAAAATCGCCGAAATAAAGCTCGGCTCAGGCGGCTTTATCCTGACGCTTATCCAGAACATCCTGAATCAGGGTTACACGAGTGTTCACCAGGAGAAAAAAGATTTCGTATATCCAGGATCAGGAAACCATCCAATTTCAGAGGCAGACCTGCGAACTCATTTCATCTAGAGGCAAATAACCTGATCTCCCTTCGCAAAAACAACACCATCGGCTACCCTGAGAAATGGCTCCACTCCCTGCTCATCGAGAAAATGCAGGAGAAACAAACAGTTCGGGCGGGAGCATATTGATATTCTGGCTAAAGAGCGGCATACCAAAGCGCTGGTCGTGGTTGAGGTCAAAAAACAGGGCGAGGATTTGAATTCTGCTGTATCCCAGGGGCTTTCTTATGTTGAGTGGCTCTTCAAATACAGGGAGCGGCTTAAGCCAAGGATAACTCAACTTGGCTGGGATGTTGATATAGATAAACTGAAATTGATCGTGCTTGCACCTGATACGGAATTTAAGAATGCAGGACTTGATATGACTGTTTTAGAGCAGGTTAAAAAGCTAAACTGCGAGGTGGTGGCTGCATATATTGATCCGGGTTGGATAAAGGATGAGAATATTTCTATAACTGCACAGTTATTCAAAGAGTTATTAATTTTTCATGTTTTACAGGTTTAGTTCTAAATCGAACACGGATGACACGGATCAGACGGATTTTCACGGATCCGTGCAATCCGTGTTCTATCTCACGGTTTTTCTCTTAACCGATGACCAAAGGAGAGATATCAGGTCAGGAACCATTAAAGCTTTATTAACTCAAACTAATTTATTCAATGGTGATTCCATCAAACCCATACTTCAGGTCGCTCTTGATATACTTGAGATAGACCGCGCCATCCAGATCGCAAAAGAAGCAGTAGCAGGAGGAGTGGACTGGATCGAAGCGGGAACTCCGCTCATTAAAAGCGAAGGCATGAACGCAGTTCGGCAGCTCAAGGCGGCATTCCCTGACCACGTTATCCTTGCTGACATGAAGACCATAGATACCGGCGCCATGGAGATAGAGATGGCTGCTAAAGCGGGCGCTGATATCGTTATCCTTCTTGGCAGCGCTGATGATTCCACAGTCCAGGACGCTATCCGAGCTGCCCGGAAATACGGAGTTAAGCTCATGGCTGACCTCATATCAACAGATGACCCTGCCAGGAGGGCAGTGCAACTTGTGGACATGGGAATTGATTATATTAATATACATGCAGGTATCGACCAGCAGATGACAGGCTATGACCCTGTAAAGCTTCTGAAGAAAATCAAGGTTAATGTGCCTGTTGCAGTAACTGGTGGGCTTGATGCACGAAGCGCAGCCAAATCAGTGCTGTCTGGCGCCCGAATTGTTATCGTGGGAGGGAACATCGTTCGCTCATCAAATGTAACAGCCTCGGCAAAGGCTATCAGGCAGAGCATAGATGCTCCTGACATTACTGAAGAAAAAGAAAGATCAATTGAAGAAAAGACGATCGAACTGCTAAAGAGCGTATCCACGCCCAACATCTCTGACGCCATGCACAGGAAAGGCGCCATGAAGAACATCCATTCCATCTGCCCGGGGACAAAAGCCGTGGGCAGGGCGGTGACTGTGGCGACCTTTGAAGGCGATTGGGCAAAGACCGTTGAAGCCATTGATATGGCAAAAGAAGGGGATGTTATCGTGATATATAACGGCAGCCCGCATGTGGCTCCCTGGGGTGAGCTTGCAACGCTCTCCTGCATCAACAGGAAGATAGCGGGTGTTGTTATCGATGGGGCAGTAAGGGACGTTGATGATATCCGGATACTCAAATTCCCGGTGTTTGCGGTATCCATAGTCCCGAACGCAGGCGAACCCAAGGGATTCGGGGAGATAAATGCAGAAATAAAGTGCGGTGGACAGACTGTCAGACCGGGTGATTATATCGTTGGGGATGATAACGGGGTCGTGGTCGTCCCTAAGGAAAGGGGATACGAGATCGCGCGGCGGGCAGTTGAAGTGGAGAAAAACGAAAGCAGGATACGTGATGAGATCATGAAGGGGAAAACTCTGTCCCGGGTATTGTCACTTGAAAAATGGGAAAAAAGGTAGGGAAAGGTTGATGCTATTTAAAAACATTAAGTGGTTTCGATAAAATACATATATAACTATCAACCATTAATAATTTGTACTATTAATAATTACTACAAAAATGAGAATAATTATGGAACTCACACCAATTCAGAAAGAAATTTTGACTTCACTTATTAGTTTATACAGGGAGAAAAAACAGGCTATCAAAGGGGAAGATATTGCTGAAACCATTAACCGGAACCCAGGGACAGTTCGCAACCAGATGCAGTCGCTCAAGGCACTGGGGCTTGTCGAGGGCGTTCCAGGACCAAAAGGCGGGTACAAAGCTACGGGTGAGACCTACCGCGCCTTATGTCTTTTAGAGATGGAAAAGGAAACGGTAGTGCTAATAAAGCGCAACGATGAGATTATTCCAAATGCAACTGCCGCGGAGATCAGTTTCACTACAGTCAGGCATCCAGACCTTTGCAACGCGACGGTGCATGTTATTGGCGATATAAAGAAGTTCGATATGGGTGACCGTATTACGATCGGACCTACACCTGTAAATAGAATGGTCATTCGTGGTGAGGTCATCGGAAGGGATGATACGCAGAATTCGATATTGTTCGTTATACAGGAAATGGTATCCCTGCCTAAAAAACCCATCAGGGAGTATATCAGGAAAAATCCCATTTCAATCCCTGCCACAGCAACGATACAGGAAGCTTCGAGGATACTGGTAGGGAACCTGATACATGGAGCACCGGTAAAGGACAAGACAGCTATTGTAGGTATAGTGACACTCACCGATATTGGAAAAACTCTTGCAGATGGCAAAACAAGCCTCAAGATAAAAGATATAATGACAAAGAAGATAATATCTGTCGATGGCGATATGCCTCTTTATGAAGTAATAAGGGTATTCAATAAGGAGAAGGTGGGAAGGCTCCTTGTCAGGATAGACGGGGAATTTGCAGGGCTGATATCAAAAACAGATATCCTTGACAAAATTATGGCTTATTGATCATGGGATTCGTGCTGGTTTACATCAGCCAGCCCGTTCTCATCGTTCTTTTTTAATCTCTTTGTTATTTCGATGAGTGGATGTTTGGCGTAATCAAGTATCTTTATATCAGATAATGTGTGAAGACCCGATGATGCGGCTGTTCTTTCAAGTCCCAGGTGGACTTCGTCGCTCAGGGGGATTACATAAGCATCCATGTTATTTATTCCAAGCTTCTTTGCAGCTACTACCCTGTGGTGACCGTCCACAAGGATCAGTTTATTTGTTTTTTTTATTACGACAATAGGTTCAGCCAGCCCTTTTCGAAGCTCGTATATACGTCCATCAAGTTCATCCGCATAGACCTTAGATTGCGTGGGTATGAGTTCATTGATATTGACAGTTTCCCGTATTACATCAACATGGACATTGTGAATAGCCTCAAGCGTCTTCTTGAGCGTCCAGACCTTCTGCGGGCTCGTCCTTTCAATATGCGAGCGTATGACATCAGTATTCGTAATGATACCGCGCAGGTGCTCATTAGAATCCACTACAGGTAGTTTCGACATGCCAGACCTGAATATGACACGCGCCACATCGCTCATATCCATCTCCGTATCCGCAACAAGCATATCCCGGCTCATTATCCCGGAAACTTTCTCGTCAAAGCCTTTTTCAAGCATATCAGCTGCAGATATGTACCCTATTACCCTGTTCTCACGCACCACTGGAAAACCGTCATGACCTGTTTTCTTTATAAGCTTTATGACATCCCTGACCTTATCTTCAGGTGAAACCGTGTTCACTTCAGTTGTCATGTAGTCCTTGACTTTAGGGTGGTCTGCCATTATAGTACCTTTTCACGTAATTGGTTCTTCTTCCGTAAAAAATATTGCATTATGAACAACCATCTTTATTACCTATCGCCATCATTTTTTATGGGGTGAACAAAATGAACGAAAATAATCTCAAAATTCCTGATATTCTTAAAGAGGCAATTTCAATAGAGATATACGGAATGGAATATTATTCGATGTTTGGCGAACTTGTTGAGGATGAGAATGCGAAATCGCTCATGAGGGGACTTGCGCGGGATGAAGGGGAACACAGGGAACACCTTGAAAAAGAGTACAAAAAAGTGTCAGGGAAACCTGTTGATATCAAGACCCTTGATAAGGAGAACAGGGAAAACGCGCGGCAAATATTTCCTGAATCAATGGAACCACTGGGCATAGAAGAAACCAAGGACGTCCTTAAACTTGGAATAAGAACTGAAGAGAGGTCTATCGAATTATATTCAAATAGCGCAAAAAGAACAGACGCAGTGGGAAGTAAGGACTTATTCCTGAAACTCGCAGATTTTGAGAAAGGGCATAAGGAATTGCTTGAAGATGCTCTGTATTACCTTGACCAGGGGGGCTCCTGGTATGGCTATTCCCCGCCCACCTTAGAGGGATGAATGAGCCTGCTCTTTGGCACAGCAGGTACGCCGCGCAGTTCCAGAGGGACTGATAGCATTTCAGGGATCAGGCGGGTGCACGAACTTGGTCTTGGATGCATGGAGCTTGAATTCGTGCGCGGCGTCAAGATGGGAGAAAAAACTGCGCGGAAAGTTTTTGATGTTGCGCAGCAGCTTGGCATACGATTGAGCGTGCATGCGCCGTATTACATCAACCTTAATGCAGAAGGCGAGACACTTGAAGCGAGCAAGGAGCGTATCCTTAACTCAGCAAGGATAGGTCATATCTGCGGGGCAAAGAGCGTGGTGATACACGCGGGTTTTATACAGAAGCATCCGCGTGAGGCTGTTTATGAAAGAATAAAAAAAGCGATCGTT
>JBDROC010000145.1:0-5454 GCA_043810475.1 Methanobacteriota archaeon
ATAGAATCAAGCACATTTTTAATTGAAAAATAAAGCTTACCAGCCTCACTTAAGTGCTCATATAACCGCTCTTCCAGTTTTAAAAGACGCAGTGTGCCCCCGGCGGGAGCGGTATCCCAGACAATAACATCATAATTACCCACAAGATGCTGATCAAGTATATACGTTAATACAAACTCATCACTTATCCCCGGGGCTCCTGCAATATAATCCAGAATAGACTCATCCACAGGAAAAAATGAAGATATGACCTCGTATACCTGTGCACCAAATTTTTTCTTCCACATATCCAACACGATCTCCTCACCAAGCTCAACAATATCCAGCCCCTCAAGACCTGGTACCTTATTAATATCCCCTGCCTTAAACTTAGCGTCAAAGATATCAAAAAGAGAGGGCGAGGGGTCGCTTGAAATCAGAAGGGTGTTTCTGCCCTCGGACGCTAAATATGCAGCAACAGAAGCTGCACATGTGGTCTTGCCAACACCGCCTTTGCCCCAGAACGATAGGATCATGAAACTGCATTAAACCTTAAGACCTAATATTACTTTCCTTTCAGCATCCACGCTACTATGAAGAAATCAAACTAACTTTAAAAACCGCATTTCTACTTTGATAAACTGCAAGAACATATTAAAAAATTTTAAATTATTTAACTTTAGAAAAGTCTATTTAGGATGAATTAAAATCATGAAAGAATATGCATTTAAATAGAAACTCTTTTGAATACTTCGGTCATGGGAGAACTCGATGGAAATAGAACAGCTTTTAGCAGAGCGCGCAGACATGGTAGATGCAGAACTTCCAACCTTGCTTGGCAGTATCAAACCTCCGGAACTTGCAGCGGCGGTCGCCTATGCGATAGCCTCAAAAGGTAAACGCATACGTTCAGCGCTTGTCACCCTTGCCAGTGAGGCAGTTGGAGGAACAGCGTACGATGCAAGCTTTGCAGCTGCGTCCATCGAATTGATACACTCATCATCGCTAGTTCTTGACGATGTGATAGATAAATCTGAAAAAAGGCGGGGTAGCGATACGGTACATAAAAAATGGGGAACTGACATGGCTCTCCTTACAGTCCAGGTGCTTGCTGCACTTTCACTCAAGCTTGCTTCACGCGACCCCCGGCTCATACATTCAATAGCAGATTCGCTCCTGTACATGGGAGAAGGGGAAGCCATGGAGCTTGTTGATTATGTCAGGGATAAGAATACCTATATTGACCTTGCATACAGGAAAACTGGATCGCTATTCGGTTCTGCAGCAGAGGTTGGCTCTTTAGTGGGAGGAGGCGACGATAAAGAAACTGAATCACTCCCTAAATTCGGGAACCATATCGGTATAGCCTTCCAGATACGGGATGATATCCTGGACTGTATTTCCAGTGAAAAGGACATGGGAAAACCAGTTAAAAAGGACCTTTTTATGGGAAGGCCGTCGATCGTGGTAATTGATGCACTGAATTCCGGGATCTCGCTTGAACAGATGATGAAATGCAATAACGGGCAACTTATGCATCTTGTTGCGAATTCGATATCTTATGCAGAGGAAACAGCACGAGAAGAGCTTGAAAATGCAATGACTTATATTGAAAAGCTTGATGAAAGCCCTGCAAGAAATAAACTCATCATGCTTGGCGAATATATCATCAGCCGAAGCAAATAAAATGACAGGTTCTTTTTATAACTACCTGCCTGAAGGATGCCACCTCTGCTATAAGGGGGCAAAAATGGTTCTTTTTATTACAGGCATCTGCGGCAAGAACTGCTTTTACTGCCCGGTATCATATGAGAGACGGGAAAAGGACGCAGTATTCGCAAATGAAAGGCGGGTGGAAAAGGACGAAGACGTAATTGAAGAAGCGATTTCAATGGACGCTATTGGTGCAAGCATAACAGGTGGAGAGCCTCTTTTAAAATTGGAAAGAGTGTTGCGTTACATACGCCTTCTTAAGAAGAAGTTCGGTAAGTCGTTTCATATTCATTTATACACGGCACTTGCACCAGGAAAGGATGTACTTGTTTCACTGCGTGGGGCAGGTCTTGATGAGATTAGGTTCCATCCTCCGCCTGATATATGGGAAAATATCCAGATGACGCCTTACCGCGATTCGATCATAAATGCCCATGAACTTGGCATTTCTACTGGTATTGAGATCCCATCCATCAAATCTAACCTCTACGGAATTTTATCACTGCTTGAAGAAGTGGATGGCTTCCTGAACCTGAACGAACTTGAGTTCTCGGAAACAAATGCATCGGAGCTTGAAAAAAGGGGTTATGTTCCTGAGAATGATATTTCTATGGCAGTATTTGAGAGCAGGGATTTTGCAGGATCAGTTAAAGGTAAAAAGATCCATTTCTGTTCGTCTGTGTTCAAGGATGCAGTGCAGTTGCGGGAGAGGTTCAAACGCATCGCGAAAAGGTCAGCGAGGGATTTTGATGAGATCACGGATGACGGGACGCTTGTATATGGTGTTATCGAGGGAGATGGGCTTTCCATCCTGAAAGACGCGGGAGTTACTGAGGATATGTTCGCTGTCAGGGAGGGTTCTGTCGAGACCGCATGGTGGATAGCGTCTGACCTGGCGGATGAACTGAAGGAAAAAGGACTCAAAGTTTATGTTATTGAGCGTTACCCCATGAAAAATGGAATGGTCGTTGAGAAAACGCCCCTGTAAGCAAAGCAAAAGTATAAACTCTTAAGATTTAATAGGGAAAAACTGGTGTTCTGACTGAGTACTGAAGGAAATGAGAAAATGAAAACGAGAGTGACAAAGTACTTGACGAGGGACGAAACCGGCATCAGAAGGTCGGTTTTAAAATTGTTTCTCACTGGTAAACCCTATACCACGCAGGATGTCTTTGACGCCCTTACAAAAGAGGGATTTGATCTGAATTACAGAGGGGTTTCAGCCATGGTCGGTCTTATGAACACAAGACTTGGGATCTTAAGGATCGATGTAAAAGGAGACCATAACCTCTATTCTATGAAAATAGAGTATAAAAATGCTGTTAAACAGGTAATGGACAACTATTGAGATTTACATCTCAAACTCGCAGCCTGCGCCCTGACCTATACCCTCATCCACCCTGACGTGGATCTTCTTGATATTATCTACACCCAGTAACGCTTTTACTATCCCGGCTGTGAAATATTTGCACAAGTCTTCTGCGCTCACCGAGGTTGTGGGCAGGAACACAACATCCTCTGATGGCAGAACATATCGTTTTTTACTTTCAATGATCTCTACTGAAACTTCTTTCTTTTTCTCTATCCGAAGTCGCGGGTCATTTTCAGCTATCAGTACCCTGTGGTCGAGCCTGTCGCAGAGTTCATTGACTATTTTTTTCACCTTCTCAAAATCGATAATGAATTCCCCCTTCTGTTCGCCATCGAGCCGCACGCTGATAGCGTATGTATGCCCGTGCAGACATCCGCATTTGGGATGGTTGGGGATGAAATGGCATGCTGAGAAACGCAGTTTTGCCATCCAGCCGTCTATTTCAATGAACATGGGAATGGCTTAATTACTTTTGAAGGTATAATCCTTTGGTAGAATGGGGCCGATTCAATACATGTTGGCAAATTGAAAAGAATAGCAGAATTCAGGGCACTTTTATGAGTGGGTCAATAAGCTAAAATTGATTAATAAATCTTTTACTTTGATCAAGGCATTTTTGCAATCCAATGGAGACTTGCCTCCAGTAATAACCAGTTTTCCTGAACCGAACAATAATATGACCACCTTCGGGTCATCCATTCGATAAACAAGTCCGGGGAACTGTTCAGGTTCGTATTCGATGTTCTCCATTCCGAATCCCAAAGCCACGGCATTAAGATTCAGGACACCTCCAAGATTAGCTGATGCCACTATGTTCTGAATGATATGTTCATAATTTCCATCAATATTTATTCCCAATCCGATGAGTTTTTTGTTGAGCATATCTGCGGCATTTTTTGCATCATCAATGGATTTACATCCTGTGCATACAACCTTGCCAGAATTAAATAATAGAAAAACGGATTTTGGCTCTTTCATTCTATACACAAGACCCGGAAACCTTGATTTATTGTATTCAGCACCCTCAAGTTTTGATTCAATTTCAATTAAATCAAAATGATTTGAAAGTTTTGTGGTAGAAACTACATTTTCAATTTTAAATTCGTATGATTTCATTTGTCATTCACTTCTATATGTGGTATTATTGGATTGAATAACGATAATCATTTTGAGATAAATTTAAGGTCAGTTAAATATCATCAATCATTATATGGAAACTCCGGATTCCCTCTTTACAGGCAACAGCGATGCCCTGTGCATATTGTGCAGGGGAGCTAAATTATTATGCTGCAAACAGCGATGCCCAGTTCTAGTCAAGTTCTATTCCCACGCAAAGGTCAAGCCGCTCACAGACAGCCTGAACATCGATGGCTCATCTCCCCCTGGTGTGTTTGTGGGGAGGATAGGGTATCCGTATGTATCAATAGGTCCGCTTATTCCCCCTTCGCACGGCGATACCACCCTACTTGATACCCCTGAGATGTGGCTGGGCAAAAGCATTGATGATATCGTGGATTTTCGCTCTCAGCTTGTGAGGGGAAAACATCTTGTTCATATAAGGGATTTAGAAGGCAACCGCATTATAGAGGCCACGCGGGAGATGGCGCTGTGTTCTTCCCCCATAGATGTGGAAGCTGAGTTCCTAAAAAAACCAAAAGCAAGGCTTGTGCTTGATGATGAAGTGCAGCCATTCGGTCCCACGGCGCCGCTAAAGAAGATCGATGTTGGCAATACGAAATTTGACCGGAGGATGGAAAAAGCGCATTATGATACCGACCTTCTGGCAAAGGATGCTGTTCTGGGGCTTTATAAAGACGGGACTCTTGTTTCAAGCATACAGAAGGCTTTTTCTGTGGGCTCTTTCGGTGAAGGAAAAGCACGGCGGTTCGTTCCCACCCGGTGGAGCATCACAGCGGTTGACAGCATGATAGGCGCGAACCTTATGGAGAAGATGAAGGATTTCCCGCTCATAAATGAATACCTTGTCTTTGAGTCCTGGCAGCTTGATAACAGGTTCGTTGTGCTTATGATGCCAAAACCATGGAGCTATGAACTCATTGAGGCATGGTACCCGAATACGGTCTGGAACCCTTTCGGGAAGGACGTGGCGATAATGTCGTCATCTGAGGGGTATGAAGGACGGACAACTTACGCAGAGATAGGTGGCTGCTATTACGCCGCAAGGCTTGCGGTGAACGAATATCTTGTTAAAGAGAAGCGGCAGGCGCGCGTGGTGATACTGAGGGAGGCGCATCCCGGTTATATAATGCCTGTGGGTGTGTGGAATGTAAGGGAGAACGTGAGGGCTGCGCTCAAGACCGCGCCCAGGAACTGCGTTTCAATGAACGAGGCTTTTGAGTATATCTCGACCAGGCTCGTTATACCGAAAG
>JBDROC010000146.1:0-10114 GCA_043810475.1 Methanobacteriota archaeon
TATACTCCAGCATCCCGGTCTCACTCCGGATATGAATACGGCGATGGCATACTCGCTTGTGATAGGCTCCAACCTGGGCGCAAATTTCACCACCTTCGGCGCGCTTGCTGGCATCTTGTGGCTTGAGAGCGCGAAGAGATACGGCTGGAGCACGACTATGACTGATTTCTTGAAGATAGGACTGTTCGTGACGCCTATTGCGATACTGGCGTCAAGCATCGTGCTGGCAGTGGAGATACTGCTGTTTTGAATAAGGCATTAACAGCGAACTGATACGAACACATACGAACTCCGCCAGCATGGATCAGTATCAACTGAGACTTTTTATTATCTTCTGGTTTGAGAAACCACAGAGAGCACAGAGTACACAGAGAAAAGCGTCAAAACTCTGTGCTCTGATATGAAAAAACTGATCAACTTCAACCGGCAAAAGCAAGCAAACAAAGCAACAATTTTAAGATAGATTTCACGACTTTCACAATTTCAAAGTCAAAATTATCAAATAATATTAAAAGTAATACCGATTTTCGATCTAAAATATATAGCAGCAGCTAATCATTGCGGTCAATAAGAACGTTATCGTCCCTATTTACTAAGTGTTAGCCGCAGGTTTGTTGACCGAATACCCAGCCTCGCAGAGTATTCCAATCATATCATCAATACTAAAGTCCGGTACTGGAATAAATTTTGGAATTTTGAATTTCTTTTCTTTTCCTTCTTCTTCCGAATACACTTCCTTGAACGTTAGCAGATGATGTATGATACTCGCAAGTTTCCTTGCAAGTGCTACAATCGCCTTTTTATGACCTTTTTTTGCTTTAATTCTTTGATAGAAAAACCTGAGCTTATTAGGTTTTCCTTTGGCGATCGAGTTTGCTGCCAAAACAAGAATTGTTCTTAAAAACTTATTTCCTCTTTTTGTGATGTGGCCATTTGAAGATTTTCCAGCGGATTCATTTATTGCTGGAGCCAGTCCACTCCAACCTACAAGTTTTTTGGGTTTAGAAAATACTTCTATATTGCCGATTTCAGCCATTATAGCAGCTGCTGTCGTAAAACCTACACCTGGAATGCTCATCAGTATTTCCATTTCTTTTTGCATTCCTTTTAAATTTTGATTGATCTTTGAATCAAACTCTTTAATTTTCTTATCGAGAAATCTAATTGAATCAAGACATTGTTTTATTACAAAAATGTCGTTCTGACTCAATTCTCCTTTCAGAGATTCCTTTATTTCAGTTTTCTTTATTTTTATCCTCTTGCTTTTGATTTCAACAAATATTTGATCAATGGTTTTTCCATTCAATATTCCGTTCAGGATAATTTGTCCGGATTTTCCAAAGATGTCTGTAAGAACCCCAGAAATATGAATTCCAGCTCTGGATAATACTTTATGAACTCTGTTTTTAAAGGAGGTATTTGCTTGAGTTAATTTTACATGAGACCTTGTCAGTTCCCTTATCTCTCGTATTTCTTTTGGAGGAATATATGATGGTTTTATTTGACCATTGAGGCAAATCTCAGCTATCCATTCAGAATCAAGAATATCGTTCTTTCGTCCGGGAATATTTTTTATCTGAAATGGATTTGCAACTATTGTTTCAACTTTACCTTCTAATAATGTATATGTTGGAATCCAATAGACCCCAGTTGATTCGATTGCTACTCTCTGGCATTTATTATCTACTAACCATTCTCTCAGATTCAGTAAATCTTCTATACATGTACTGAATCTCCTGGTATCTTTGGTACCAGCCAGATCAAGCATTGTTGCCATTAAAAATGCTTGATGTATATCTATTCCACAAGCCTTTTCTACACGTATATTCATAGATTATTCACCTCGATTTGAGGATTCTAGTATGAGCAGAGAAACGAATTATATGGAACACTCTGGTATTCGTACTCTAAGGTACATTCATTTATTCGCAGAATGTTAACCAGACTCTGTGACGAGTTCAAGACCCAGGCACAGATTGGTCTACTCTGCTCATATCAGATATATTAATAAAACATGACAACCAATATTAATTTTTTCATGTTCATTTATGAACCGCAGTTCATAGCCGACTCTGTGGACTCTGTGGTTGATTTTCCTTGCGATGAACCATTTCTCCAGAATAAATTAAAAGTCTCTCAGCTTAAACCATAAATGATATATTCCTTGACCCAGTATTACAGCAATAAAAGCTCGATTGGACTATGAACCAAAAAATCAACAACGTGCGGCTGTGGTCCAGCGGCTATGACAGGGGCTTCCCAACAACCTTTTGCAAGTATAAGCTTGATCAAAAGGAGGGAAACAGCCTCTAACCCGGGTTCGATTCCCGGCAGCCGCACTAATTATTGGGGGACAACTATTGGCAGAAAGAAGTGCGATTTTGTATATCAACATATATGTGACTCGTGTTTTGGATGAAGACGGAATATTTATAAATAGGTGTGGTATTAAAGTATGAAAATATTTTGTAATATGTCCACAATTCCAAATTCGAATAATCTTTGCAACAGGTCGGAAGGAATGCCATGACAAAACCGATGGTTTTCATTAGCTACAGCCATAAAGATGAAGATTGGAAGGACAGGCTTGTGACTCATCTCGGAGTGCTCCAACAGGAGGATTATCTCGATCTTTGGGACGACCGGCGCATTGGTGCAGGAGAGGACTGGTTCCAGGGAATTCAGAAAGCTATGAGTGTTGTGTCAGTCGCTATATTGCTTGTCTCTGCCAATTTTCTCACTTCAAAATTCATCAAGAGTAAAGAAATAACTTGTTTGTTAGAACGCCGGAAAGAAGAGGGCCTTTTCATTTATCCAATCATTATCAGACCTTGTGCTTGGAAGCAAGTCAAATGGCTTGCTCAAATGAATCTTCGTCCCAAAGATGCCAGAGCTATTTCTGGCGGGAATGACCACCAGATTGACGCTGACATGGCCGAAATTGCGGAGGAAATTGCGACCATCATATCTCAAGAGTTTAAACAATCTAATAAAGGAGTATCAAGTGAGGGATTCGAAGGAACAAGTAAAGCACGCCCATATATATACAATAAAACTATATTACATAAAGTTTATGATGAAATGAATCTTCCGCCAATCGGGTCATCAGAAATTCCATTCTATATTTGGGATGTTCATAATTTTGATGGTTTTTTCTATGATATTAATGACGATCTGGGTAAAGAGTCATTGAAATTACTTCAAATAAACTTGGGAGCAAAAGAGAGAACAATCGGCAGAGATAAATTGGTTTATAGTACAACAGCTGAACCAAAAAAACTGATGGTCGTATCTAACGGTTTAGCCATGAATGCTTCAAGCTGGGATTCTAAAACAGCCGCTAACAAAGGGTTGGAACAATGTGGATCAAGCAAATCATTCGATAACGGCAACTATTATATTATCGGCTGGCAGGCAGAGAAATATATAGCTTTGAACGGCAAGGTCAACAAGCTCGCCAAGCTCATAATCGAGCAGGGAAGCTCTGCAACAGACAAGAAAATCTTGGCACTTGGCGAGACATGGGAAGTAGGCGATGGATGGGCATTGACAGTTAACTCCATTGATGCAAAGGCAAGCCCTATACAGGTATGGCTTACCTTGAGCAAAGACGGAGTAAAGAAGGACGACAAGGTTATCACATCAGGCGGCAGCAACGATATGCCCATTTACACTTATGTTGAGAAATCGCTTGCCGGAGAGAATGATGTTCCGGTTTTTGTAACTTACATTGATAGCGTATTCACAAGCGCGACTACCTATATGGTACAGTTCAGATACACCTGGGCAATAGGCTTGTCTGTTACACATATTAAGAGTGGTGATACTTATGGAGTATTTACCGATGCGATAGTTTTAGGAAAGACCCTCATCCTCAAGAATACTAATACAAAAATCACCCTCACTCCAAATGCAATAATCGATTTAATGGGCAACTTAAAATTTAAAGTCGCAGATAGTGTTGATGTACTGAGATTCCATCCGATAATTATCAAATCCCCATTTGATAGTTGGTCTTTTCGAGCATGAGTTTTTCCTCATGATGTTCACGGTACTTAATGCATGATTTACGAAGCTGTTGCAAACATTTCGCATTCAATCATGGAAAATAACTGGCGCGCCCAATGCCCCCTGCCCGCCTGCCATCACCCGAAGAACCGAGCATCCCGGCGCAGGCGCCTATAATGGCCATTCCAACCCCTCCATGTCCCAATATCCCCGAATTTCCGTAACGGAAACCCACTCCAGCCATTTTTCAAAAAAAAGTCTTAAATACATTGAACCAACTCATAGTTAATAAAGAACTACAGTTTGTTGATTGTAGATAAACAGCTAATTCAGGACATAAATAATGAAACAACAACTGCATGTTGCTACTTCCGCAGACGAGAGAAGGGTGGTTAACAGTATATTACAATCTCTTGCGAAGTACATGCTTGATTCTAACATTGATGTAAAATATCTCAGTGAGATGAAACTCCAGAAGATAGTTTTCAAGACCGTTGAAGAATTGGAATTACCGGTTACACGAAGCTGGTATATCCGGGGCTGTATGGTTCATCCTGGCGGGACTCTTACCGGAAGCGTTAAGAAAAAAACGATTGAAAGATTAGTTAGAAATCCTGAAGATCTTTCAGTTGACCCGGATATTTATTCATGCTTTGACAGCATCCAGGTTAACAGAATATTCTATACAAAGAGAAACGATTTTTTAAGAGATCTTTATCGCCACATGGAGCCTGAGAGATTCAGAAATGAATATGTTCCTAACAATGAACTTATTCTATCATTAGAAGAAATGAGTAAAGGGATATACGATGGCGTTAACACGGTGATCTCTGAGAACATCTCTAAGTTATATCTGGGTTTGCAGGGGGATGATTTATTCAAAAAGGTATCGGACAAGTTCTACGATTTCCTGGATTTCATGGAGAATGTATGTATAGAAGTTGAAGGATCATTCGAGGATGGCGCAGAGATAACCCCGGCTGATTTAGAATTCTTCAAAAACCTCAGTTATGTCTATTATAGCAACGTCTGGATTGAGCCTGCTTCGATTATCTCGATAGAAACAGCGCAGGGACCAAATGCAAAAAGAGTAATTGAGCAGCGGCAGGGGTACCTTCCGCTTGCCGCCCAAAAAATCGAAGAGCCCCTGAAAGAATTAAAGCATAAAGCTGATGCATTAAATCTATCTTTAAGTGAAGTCAATGTTGAAAAAGCATACAATAGAAGTCGTGAACGAATAGGGACTGCTGCCGGTAAGAATCTTGCTGAAATGTTGAAGATTTATGCCAAGTAGGATTCTATGCCGTACCACGCATTCGCAGACTCATGTATTTTTATTATTGGGAAAAAATTTAAAATTGCGGATCAGTAAAGCTATGGGATTTATTATGCAAATCGCTCCAAGAAAGAATGACGTATATTTCAAAGACATAATCCGTTCAGTCATTATAAATGACGACGATTCCTGGATAGTGAATGACGCTGTTCACTGGTCATTGAACATAGATAATGCTATTTTTGTGACATCAGATGGAGATATTTATAATAATAGGGAAGAACTTTTGCGTAAAGTCGTTGATTTCAAGTCTTTGACCGAGGCCCCGATGCAAATAATTCATATACGTCAACTTATTTAACACCATATTTTCACCAAATTTTCGCTATCATTTCCGCCAGATAACAATCTATTTAATTGGGAAAGAACTACAATCCTATTGAATGGGGGGAATCGAAAATAAAATGACTACCATAAATATAAAAAAAGAAAAGTGCACTCTTGATGATAAAATATTGAAAGAGCTGGGCTATACCCTGAAGTGGAATGTCTGGAGTAAAAAGATTGAAATATACCGGATTAGAAAAGAAATCGAGAGACTCCAGGTATTAAAGATCCCTGATATAGAGGTCGTACTGGATTAGAAGCTGATAACAATAAACAGCTTCCAGTGGAAATCAAGGTTGGGTTATCATGTGGGGATCAATGAATTAAGTAAAAATTTTAAATTCGGTATTAAGCGCTGGACAGATTGATAAAATCAAATAGCAGCGATTGTTACATTGTTATATTATTCATCATTATGATTAGCATTATTATTTAATTTTTCCAAAAGAAATAAAGGGGTTGACGTAATGTTTTTATCTGCATAGAAGTAAATGACTCGAAACCTTGATGTACCTTTCATGCTTTAGTAGTAAAAAATGGCACAATCATCGCATCAGCTATGGGAGGAATTCTTCAAGCGCTATTACAAAGACGCTATCAATGATCTTGCAGAGAACTATCCAGAAAAACGAAGTCTCTGGGTCAAGTTCTCAGATATTGAGAAGTTCGACCCGGATCTTGGAAGAGAGCTTATAGAGCATCCTGATTCCGTGCTAAAACATGCTAATGAAGCTATTGTTTCGATAGACCTTCCCGTAGATGTGATCATAGATAGTGCACATGTAAGGATAATTGGCCTTCCAGAGAGAATCCAGATAAGAGAGCTCAGAAGCGCCAATATTAACAAGTTCATTTCAGTATCAGGTCTTATAAGGAAAGCCACAGAGGTCAGGCCAAAAGTAATCGTCGCGGCATTCAAGTGCCAGAGGTGCGACCATGTGACAATGATGCCCCAGGGAGAGGGCAAGTTCGTGGAGCCATTTGAATGTGAGAATGATGTATGCGGACGCAAAGGGCCTTTCAAATTGGTCCACGAAGAATCTGAATTCATAGATGCTCAAAAGCTGCGTGTTCAGGAATCACCCGATGACCTGAGGGGCGGAGAGCAGCCGCAGACGCTGGATGTGGATGTGGATGACGACCTTGCAGGAATAGTAGCTCCGGGGGACAGGGTTGTTATATCTGGGGTTTTGCGCTCCTTCCAGAGAACTACCCAGCAGGGCAAAAGCACATTTTTTGACCTTGTGCTTGACGGCGTATCCATCGAGATAGAGGACAAGGAATTCGAGGACATAGAAATATCAAAAGAGGAGGTAGAAGAGATAATCGCCTTCGGGAAAGACCCTGAAGTTTATAAGAAAGTGATCTGCTCGATCGCGCCTTCCATCTACGGCTACGAGGAAGTCAAGGAAGCCATGGCGCTGCAGCTCTTTTCCGGCATCGCGAAGTCCCTGCCTGACGGGACACGGATACGAGGTGACGTCCATATACTTCTCGTGGGCGACCCGGGCGTCGCGAAATCCCAGCTTTTGCGTTACAGTGTCCGGCTTGCGCCCCGTGGCATCTATACAAGTGGCAAAAGCTCGACATCGGCAGGTCTTACAGCTACCGCGGTCAAGGACGATTTCGGCGAAGGAAGATGGACGCTGGAAGCCGGCGCTCTTGTGCTTGCTGATATGGGTCTGGCATGCGTGGACGAACTTGATAAGATGGAGCCTGATGACAGGAGTTCCATGCATGAGGCGATGGAACAGCAGACTATCAGCATCGCAAAAGCAGGCATCATGGCAACGCTTAAATCACGCTGCGCCCTACTTGGTGCAGCAAATCCCAAGTTCGGAAGGTTTGACAGGTACGAACCGATCGCAAAGCAGATCAATATGCCCCCGTCACTTCTTTCGCGTTTTGACCTGATCTTCATACTCACGGACGAACCCTCAGTGGAAAGGGACACCAAGATAGCTGAGCACATACTCAAAGCGCACTTTGCAGGGGAACTTGCGATGAGAAGAGAGAACATAATCAATTCCGGCATATCCATGGATGAGATCACAAAAGCCATGGAGGTCATACAACCAGTAATTCAGGCAGATATGCTGAGGAAATATATCGCTTACACGAAGAGGAACATCTTTCCTATTATTCAGGATGAAGCTAGAAAGCATTTGATAGACTTTTATCTGGGTCTTCGAAAACAGGGGGAGGCTCCCGACGCGCCTGTTCCGGTGACTGCGAGGCAACTTGAGGCTCTAATCCGCCTGGCTGAAGCAAGCGCGCGTGTTCGCCTGAGCGACGTGATCACCCGGGATGATACAAACCGCGTCATAAGGATAGTTATGGCAAGCATGAAACAGGTAATGACGGATGAGACTGGCAGGCTTGATGCAGATATTATCAACGTAGGCATGGGAAAGAGCCAGCGGGACAAGATAAAGGTATTAAAGGAGATCATAAGGGATCTCCAGGACGAGTATAAGAGCGCGGTTCCTTTAGAAGATATTATATCCAGGGCAGAGGAATCAGGCATCAAAAAAGATACAGTTGAAGACATGATACAGAAATTAAAGACAGTCGGCGAGATACTTGAAGCAACCAACGAGAGGTTCAGGATCGTTTAATATGTACATAAAACAATACGATACGTGGGGAAAGCTTATTGTTGCGGTATGTGATAAAGAGATCATAGGGAAGAAATTCCAGGAAGGAGAGATGACGCTCATGCTGGAAACAAGCTTCTATAAAGGCGCTGAAGCATCTGAAAACGAGATAAAAGAAGCCCTTTCATGCGCTACGATAGCAAATATCGCCGGGGAAAAAGCTATTGCGTGTGCAGTAGAATGTGGGTGTATCGATCCTGACACAGTTATATTTATCGACGGTATCCCTCATGCTCAGATGGTACGAATATGATTGAAATATTAGACGGCAGCAGATTGATCGAACTGGTCATAGAAAAACATAAAAAGCTTCTTGAAACATACGGCTGTGAATTTTCAGAAATTGAAACCAAATTCAACATGCTCAAGCAGCAGTCTGATGCAGTTAAGAAAGAAATTGATTCGATGGGATCAAGGATCGAAGTTCTTAATGAAAAATATCATCTACTTTTCTACCAGGCAAAAAAACAAAGAGAAGATACTCTTAATGAGTTGTTAGAAAAGATGCGCCATAGTAAAGCAGCGAACATGCAGGATGTAATACGGTTTATAGGCAGGATAGAAGAGCTAGAGAAAAAACTTCAGAACTCAAAACATATTGAAGATGAGGAAAAGAGCATAGATGAACTAAAAATACTGCTTTATGAGATCGAGTCAGCAGGAAAGGAAGCCGGGATAATGATCACATGCAAAGGGATCATTGATATATTAAATGATGCAAATTCTTCACACAGGGAATTGCTTTCGCTTCAGGATAAACCCAAACAGCATGCTGAATCTTTATCGGATTATGATCGGCAGAAAAACGAGGTCGAAGTACGATTTAACTGGTTGAAGCACAGGATAGAGAGCCATAATAATGCACTTGCTCACTGGGAAAAACAAATAGGAGGGGCAGCAGCATGACCGAGCAAGAAAATCCACCCAAACTTTCAGAACGGGAATTAAAAGATAAGATCAATCAATTAAGGCAAAGGCTTGAGCAGAATGAGAGGGAACTTAAAACGATTTTCAGGGATATCTCTCTCCACAATGAGGGTGGACAGGATCTAAAAGCCAGGCGTGATGGATTGAACGCTCGCGTAAAAGAGCTTTCCCCTAAAGCCGCTGAACTGCGAAAAAAGCGCGATGAGACGAACTCAAAGATCGCTGAATTAAAAGCCATGAGGGACAATCTCAGGGGCAAGGGAAAAGAGTTCAACGAAAAGATAGAGGAACTCAAGAAAACGCGCGACGAATTAAATACAACAGCGCGCGGGCGGCTTGAGACACTTGAGAAGGCGTACACCGATGAACTTAATATCTTTTTGAACGCAGATATCCCGCTTGAGCATGAGTTAAAAGTGTATAACCGCCTGCTGGGGCTGAGCCAGAGGCTTGAAGCCACGAAAAAAGCCAATGTAGTCCACGGCGAGATCACTGTTGAGTATGACCGGGCAAAAGAGATATACACTGACATGGATTCCCTGCACGCCCAGATACAAACGCTTGCGCAGGAGTCGCAGAAATACCATGAGGAAATGATCAAGATATATAATGAGATCGATACGCTGCGCAAAGAAGCTGATTCATATCATGCCCAGTTGTCTGAAAAATTCAAGATCATATCGCCTCTCAGGAAGAAAATAAGCGTTCTGAAGACTGAAATGCCAAAGCTCAGGGATGAACTTGGGGTTTATCTTGAGCAGATGAAGGGCTATCAATTAGCCAGGGATGAGCAGAAGAATGAAGGAAAGCGGGAGCAGGCAAAGGAAAAATTGAACAAGAAAGGGCGCCTGAGCCTTGA
>JBDROC010000147.1:0-13634 GCA_043810475.1 Methanobacteriota archaeon
GTTCTGGGAAAAGTTCGCGTGGGTCGTGACGTCAATGATATTGTATATAATAATTTTTTTATTTACTATTAGTTTTAGATCGGATAGGATATACAAAGAAGATGGCGAAGAAGAGACGATGGATGAAAATGAAGAGTAAGAACGTACTTAAAGTCTGGCATTGAACAAGTTACAATAGTTTGTAACTCCAAAATTCTCTCGCAGTGTATTGGACTTTTCAGGAATGCAACTTATGCACAACCCTCGCTGAGGTAGGTTGATCGCCATGTCAGGGCTCTTCAACAAACGACACACAGCGAGTTTCATTTATGGATGCATAGTTCATCTAACTTGTATGAACTCTCTGGAAAGAGAGAATGCTACTCCACCTGCTTGCGCTCTTTGATACTGCGAAAAACCATAACTACACCAGTGATGTTTCCTTTATAATCTCTGATAGCATTACTGCTGGTTTCAATTTGTATTCTTGTCCCATCCTGAGCTATTAATACTGTTTTATTTTCCTGCTCCTCCCCTATTTTTTCGCTTATAATATTGAAGACATCCTTCAGGGGTTTCCCCTGTGCCTCTTCCATCTTCCATCCAGTCACAGACTGGGCAACATGATTCATGAATAACACATAGCCTTTCGAATCTGTAGCGATCACTCCATCTCTAATGCTCTGGAGTATTGTGGAAAGCCACTCCTCCTTTTCTTTTAATTTCCTTTCCATTTCATGCTTGAAGAGAGCGATCTCAATCGCAACCTGCAATTCTCTTTCTTTGAATGGTTTAATGATATACCCAAACGGTTCTGTTATCTTTGCCCGCAACAGCGTTCTATCATCAGAATAAGCAGTTAGATACACAACAGGAGTATTAAAGCGTGTGCGTATCTGTTCTGCAGCTTCAATCCCGTCCATTTCACCTTGCAGTACAATATCCATAAGCACTAAATCCGGATTGTTCTCCTCCACCTTTTTAATAGCCTCCTCTCCTGAAGATGCTGTCGAAGGAACTGCATACCCCAGCTTTTGCAACTTTCTTCTTATAGCTTCTGCAACAATAGCTTCATCTTCAACCACCAATATCAGCGTTTCCGCCATCACTTCATTCCTCTAAATTTAATTTTAAACTCGGTTCCTTTGGCTCGATTCAGTGTGATTTCACCATGAAGTTGATTTTCTACCAATATGTTAACTATGCGCAGACCCAAAGATTCAGTTTTTCTGAAATCCAGATCTTTTGGAATGCCAACACCATTATCGCCGATCAAAAATTCAAACATATCTTCATCTGTTGAACGAATGAATATATTAATTTCACCAATTTCGTCTTCTGGAAATGCATGTTTTAAAGAATTCGAAACCAGTTCATTAATTATCAATCCGCATGGAATAGCAGAATCAATTTCCAGTAAAACATTTTCTGCATTTATATTTAATGCAACTTTGTCTTCACTAATTCCATAAGACTGAAACAAGCCGCTTACTAAGTCGTCAATATATTCTTTAAGATCAATTTTTGATAAGTTTTCGGATCGATAAAGTTTTTCATGAATAAGAGCCATCGATGTTATTCTATTCTGGCTATCTTTAAGCATTTCAATAACTTTTTCATCCTCACTCAACTCTTCCTGAAGCATTAGCAGACTAGAGATGACTTGCATATTGTTCTTAACCCGATGATGAATCTCTCGCAAAAGGATCTCTTTTTCTTTAAGAGATTCTTTGAGCTGCTCCTCAGCATGCTTGCGCTCGGTGATGTCAGTAATCGTCCCGATGTAGCCAGCAATTTCCTTCGATTCGGTTCGCTCGATTGTTGCCTGACCCAATACCCAGGTCGTTGTACCATTAGGATGGCGAAAACGATACTCCGATCTAAATTGTCGGCGCTCTCTTGCTGCCTGCTGCCACTTTGCAGAGATGCGATTTCGATCATCCGGATGTAAGCTCTGTACCCAACCTTTTCCAAGTGCCTCTTCCAGCGTGATTCCCGCAATCATCTGCCATCGCTCGTTGATATAAGTACAATCACCTTCAGCATCCGTTCGGAATATTCCCACAGGTGATAGTTCGGCAAGTGCATGATATTTCCGCTCGCTTTCTCTTAGAGCTTCATCCGCCCGCTTGCGCTCTACCCGTCCCTCTACTTCACGTAATGCTCTCATTACTGCTGGCGCAAGATGCGATAACCGATGTTTAAGAATATAATCTGTTGCTCCTTTCTTGAGGATTTCAACTGCCATTTCTTCGCCAAGTGCTCCAGTAACGAAGATTACTGGCACATCTGGGCATTCTGCTTTTGCAATTGCGAGTGCAGAAGAACCATTAAAGGATGGAAGCTTATAGTCCGTGATAATAATATCAGGTGTAAAGTTTTCAAGTTCTTTCATGAAGGAATCTTTTGTCTCAACGCGCTTTGCAGAAAAAACTATTCCTGCGTCATGGAGTTCGTGCTCCATCAACTCAGCATCTGCGGAATTGTCTTCAAGTATCAGAATGTGAAATTCTTTTTTCATTGTTCCTTTATTCAATGCGGTGGTCTATTTAGCAATACCCAGTATAAACTCAGTTTAGCAACAGCATCAATAAACTTATTAAAATCTATAGGTTTAATGATGTAACTATTGACGCCCAGGTTATAACTCTCCACAACGTCGCGCTCTTCCTGGGAGGATGTCAACACAACAACAGGAATTCTTTTTGTCCGTTCGTCAGATTTTATTCTGCGGAGAACCTCAAGCCCATTTACTTTGGGAAGCTTCAGGTCAAGAAGTACCACATTTGGAACGTTCTTAATATTCCTTTGTGAATGAGCACCAGTTGCAAAAATAAACTCAAGTGCCTCAGCCCCATCATTCAAAACGTGAACTTTATTGGTAAGGTTATTTTCCTTCAGTGCTGTAAGCGTGAGTTCCACATCATATGGATTGTCCTCAACCAGAAGTATTTCAACCTCATTTAAATTCGTCATGCTCTCTCCTTTATTGGTAATGTAAAATAAAAGGTTGCCCCCCCATCGATTTTTCCCTCAGCCCACACTCTTCCACCATGCCTGTGAATAATGCGCTGGATAATGGCAAGCCCAATACCTGTGCCTTCAAATTCCTTCTCGTTATGTAATCTTTGAAATACTCCAAATAATTGATCTGAATACTGCATATCAAATCCTACTCCATTGTCTTTAATATAATAGATGTTCTCATTTTTTTCACTCCAGCCTCTAACTTCAATATCCGTGATTTCTCTCGATTTTGTGAATTTTATTGCATTGGCTAAGAGATTAACAAAGACCTGTCGGATCAATTTTATGTCTCCAATAGCCGCAGGAAGCGTTTTAATGTTGAATTGTAACGCCCGCCCTGGAACAGTGGCTCTGAGTTCATCATATACGTCTTTTGCAAGTTCACACATGTCGATATCCGATAGTGCCATTTCCTTGCGTCCCAAACGGGAGAGGGTAAGAAGATTTTCAATAAGTTCTCCCATTTTCTGCGTATTGATTCGAATGATATTCAGCATACGTTTGCCTTCATCATCAATTTTATCTGCGTGTTTTTTCAACAATATATTGGAAAAGCCATCAATAGCTCGCAGCGGTGCCCGCAGATCGTGGGAGACAGAATATGAAAAAGCTTCAAGCTCTTTGTTAGCTTCTCCAAGCTGGATTATATGTCGTTCAAGTTCTCTGTTGAGCTTCAGTATTTCTTCCCCAGCGCGTTTGCTATCTGTGATGTCGGTCGCCGTGCCCTCAAGACACACAATGCCACTAGAATCCCGCAATATGCGGGTATTCAATAAAAACCACACAATTTTGTCATCTTTGCAGTAAAACTGAACTTCAAAGTTCTCGACAAACCCCTGTGCCTGTATCAAACGAATGAGCTCATCCCGGCGGCCTGGGTCAACATAGAGTTTCCTAACATTAGTAACTTCAGCAATAAGTTCTTGAGGCGATGTATAGCCCAAAGTGCGCGCAAATGCAGGATTTGCGGATACGATACGACCATCAAGCGTAGTCTGGTAAATACCTTCTATTGCATTTTCAAAAATGCTGCGATATTTAGCCTCGGCTTTGCGAAGCTCTTCTTCGGCATGCTTGCGCTCAGTGATATCCTCATACTCTAAAATTTCACAGCCCCTTTTATTTATGAGAGCCACTTTTTGATCAGCGTCAATAATCATGATAATAACTTTGGCAATGTCAAGATACCTTTGTGCGTTATCTCGCTCTTCTTGAAGTTCTTTTTCATTCTTCTTGCGCTGGATTACTGAACCCAAGTGAGTCGCGACTGTTGAAACTATATCAACTAGTTGTTTGTCCTTCTCACGAGATCCCAGCATGAAAAATAGAAGAACAGCCATTACCCCTCCCCTGGCAATAATTGGAACTCCCAGACTAGCTTTAAGCCCAGCTTCCTTCACAATCTGAACACGGGGAAAAACTGTTTCTGGACTCATCGAGACATCAGGAATCCACTCGGGCTGCATCGCTAACCAGATGCGCCCTGGAAGCCCTATGCCAGGCGGAAATGTAAACTTCTCGCTCAAACTTCTGAATCTGTTCAGACTTCTGGTACTGGAATACCATACCGGGCTAAATTCGAGAAGTGTTCCATCTGAGCTTGGAATCCATGCTTCACCATAATTCCAGCCAGTGGCTTCACATACTTTTTTCAATGCAATCTCCAGTGCAGCATTTAAATTTTCGGCCTCACTTATTGCCTGGATCAATGTTAGCAAGAGACGGATTTCTTCATCCACCTGCTTCTGCTTTGCTTCCAGTTCTTTCAATCCAGTAATGCTTTGGCGTAGCTCTACTAATTCATTTATGAGCTGCTCTTTTGTCTTATCTTTATCTTTCATATCATAATCTTAAAGCAACATAAATCTTACAAAAATCATTTCCAGTGGTTGTTGTTTGTGGCGTTGTATGAACTATTTCTATCTGTTCACCGAAAGCATGCGAAATCCACCCATCGAACATGCCCTTTATAAAAGTACAATTGAGGTTATTGAATTTAACATCTTCTTTTACTAATGCACAGGCGACAATTTTGCCATGAATGACATTTTTGCTAATAATCTCCCATTTTGAATTCTGTTTAAGGATCACACCCGTTTCTTGCATATATCTGATAAATGTTTCTGCATCCCAAACACCTATCTTTTTGTCTTTTTCATAATTTTGTATCATCATTTTGCCAAAGTCACAGCCTAACGATTTTATAATCTCCTCATTAGTGGGCATATTTTTTAGCAGATCTAACATTTTTAGGAGATCTTTATGGTAGTTTTCGAAAGGTTCTTTTGTGTTTTTTAGTTCATCTATCATTTTTATAAGTATCTTGCCTGCTATGGGTACAGGTTTAAGAACTATGAGATTTCTACTGGTTACGGAATTATAGGTATGTCCACTCATTCTCAGTAATTCCACGAACATATAGGCAAGCTTTTTAATAGCCTCGGGCTCGGTAAATGTGTGGTGTATTATTAAAGAATCTTTATCAATGTCTACATTTTCAATTATGCCAATATATTGATATACATCCTTAATTTTTTTTAATAAATCTTCCAACGGAATCTGGTTTATAGGGCAGCCGTAAAACCTTTCAATGCATGTAGTGATTTTATGAGATGTTCTTCCGCCAAGAATTTCTTCAAAGAGTTGTTTCGGTATTGCCACCATGTCATAGTTCATCTTTGCATAAAGAGTTAGTATCATGTTCCAGAAATCCGGTTTTTTGTATAGCTCAAAAAAAGCATTATCCATATACCCGAAATTGTCGGATATGCTTTTAAGCACCCCTTCCTTTTCTCCTCTTTTCATATACATCTCAAGAGAGGTATTTGCATTTCTGATACTCAAAACACCAAGATTGTATTTTTTCGATGTGAATACAGCAACAACAGCAGCCAGGAACCTATTCATATCAAGGTTCGTTCCTGATATGGTAAAAGAGACTTTTTCTGGCAATCTATTATCATCAGAACTTATTTTAATTGAGGAATCCCAATAGACTTCTCCCATAAGCTCATTCAAACGTTTTTCAAGAGAAGAGATGGAAGTAATATCATTGCCAATGATATTGTGAACGATCTCTTCATCCGGAAGTCTACCAGCAAGATTTTTTAATGCCCAGATAAGAGTCGATGAGGTCAAGCTCTGCTTATTTCTTAATCCCAAAATAAGCCTTTTTACTGAATCCGGATCCTTAAAAGCAACATCCGCAAGATCAATTATCTCACGTATAACAGCACTCAGATTGCCGTTGTGCTTTTGGATCAGCGGCTCGATTTTTTTTAGGTACTCCTCGTTTAGAGAGATGCTTTTCCTGAGATTCATATAGCTATTCACTAAACAATACAACGCTTAATTAACTTTTCTCCCTTAACTTTAACGAAATTTATGAATTGTGAACATTCGTAATAACAAACATTATCCTGTTATGAATGTGGTTATGGGCTGGTCTTAATGAAAGCAGATAATGGGTGGTGTATCCAGGGAGAGAAACGTTCATTTATCTCCTTTCATGCTCCTTTTCAATTTATCCAGGGTAATATAAATGATTGATATTTTTGAAATCGGGTTCGTAAGATACAAAAAAATAAATTAAAAGGAGTAAATTACTATGGTAAAAAAAACAGAAGAAAAAAAAGATATAAACGAAGAAAATAAGGATATCTTCAAGACATGGGCAGATAGCTACACAGCCGTTTCAAAAAAGTGGGGGGATTCCTACTTAAATCTATACAAGCCCTGGTTAGGACCCAAAAGAGAGCTGTTTGAGAAAGCAGTCGAACTCTCAAAAGAAGCCACGCCACAGAAATACCAGGAATTTTATGAAGAATGGGTGAAAACCTACCAGAATACTTTTAACAATTTTTATCAAATCCATAATCTTGAATCCAGTAAAGAAACATTTGAAAAACTTCTTGCGAGCGCAGAGGACTCCAATAAGATATACAGGGCATGGATAGCTGATTTAGAAGAGAATTCCAGAGTGGCCCACGATCTGCTAAAAGGGGAACCAGATCCTGCGAAATATAAAAAAGCCTATGATATGTGGTTAAAATCGTATGGAAAAGTATTCGACGATCTTCTTACACTGCCATTCAGGCAAAATATAAAAGAGATCTTTGAGAAACTCACAGGCGCCCCAGATATCTATTCAAATACCTTTGAGCAGATATTAAAAACATGGGACGATTCATATTCGAAGCTGTACAGGCCATGGATAAACTCCATATTGGAGCTTTCTGCAAAATCATCAGAAATCTCCATGGGAAATGCCAGCCCAGAAGCCTATAAGGAATTTTATACCTTATGGCAGAATACATATCAGGAGACCTATGGCAAACTGTTTGATAGCCAGTCTATGCGGACTTCAAAAGAAACATTTGAAAATTTTGTGCGAAACACCAGCGTTGATCTGAGTCTCTACAAGTCCTGGATAGCCACCCTTGAAAAACTGTCACAGAAGATCAATGAACTGTCAGAACAAAATGCTGATCCTGAGACATATAAGGAATTTTATGATCTCTGGGCAAAAACATATGAAAAGGCGTTTAAAAACTTCTTTGAGCACACCCCCACAGCAGGCCCGTTCAAAGAGATTTTTGAGCCTGTAAAGAATGCAGCAAAGATATATGCAGATACATTTATCAGTGTATCCAAAGTCTGGGTGAAATAGTATCCAAGATCTACCAATGCATTGTTGTCCTCAGATGTAGACTCCGAATGCAACGGACGAACCGACGCATTCGCAATATGCTTAAATGGTTCACCCCTTCTCATGACTCCCTTGCCCTCTGTACCTTTGCAGGGAGCGTGGAACACCTCCAACTGCAAGAGCTCTTCTGCGAAAGCGTCATCCTTTACATCGGTTGCATGCCCACAATCCCCGCAAATGAAGCTCCCCACAGCAAAGCTGCGGAGTATAACGATTAAGATTAATATAGTAAAATATATAACTATTGCATTGAGTAGGTGCATAATGGTTGAGACACAGGAGATACTTGATATTTTAGAGGGCTACGATAAAGACGAACTGGCGATAACTACAGTCTGCTCGCACAGCAGCCTTCAGCTCTTTGACGGGGCAAGGAAAGAGGGATTCAGGACGATCGGCATCTGCATGGGCGCTCCACCCAGGTTTTATGATGCGTTCCCGAAGGCAAAACCTGACGAATTTTTTATCGTGAAGAATTATAAGGATATCCTCTCAAAGACGAAAGAACTGGCTGCAAAGAATGCTATAATCATCCCCCACGGCTCGTTCGTTGAGTACCTCGGCGCCGAGAATTTCCAGAAGCTGCGCCTGCCCACGTACGGCAACCGCAGGGTGCTTGAATGGGAATCTGACAGGGATATGAGCAGGAAATGGCTTGTGTCAGCGGGGATAAAGATGCCGAAGCAGATAAAGAACCCTGAGGATATCGATTCGCCCATGATGGTAAAGTACTACGGCGCGAAAGGCGGTATGGGTTTCTTTGTTGTTAAGAATTATTCAGATTTCAAGAAGAGGATAAATCCTGCTGAAAAATACACCATACAGGAATTCGTGCTGGGGACGCGGTATTACATGCATTATTTCTATTCGCCAATAAAGCAGGATGGATATGCCCTGAGCAAAGGGACACTCGAATTACTTGGCATCGACAGGCGCGTTGAGTCTAACGCCGATGAGATCTTCAGGATAGGCTCACCCACAGAACTTGCAGAGGCTGAGATATATCCCACGTTCGTGGTGACAGGCAACATTCCCCTTATAGTGAGGGAGTCACTGCTTCCGAGGATATTCGATATGGGGGAAAAGGTTGTTGAGAAGTCGCTTGAACTGTTCGGGGGTATGATCGGTCCGTTCTGTCTTGAGGCTGTGGTAACTGACACGCTTGAGTTGAAAGTCTTTGAGATATCTGCGCGAATCGTTGCGGGGACAAACCTGTTCATTTCCGGCTCTCCTTATTCCGACCTTGTGGATGAAAATCTATCCATGGGACGCCGCATCGCCCGCGAGATAAAGACCGCGCGGGATACTGGCATGCTCCCGGAGATCCTCTCATGAAAACAGAATACGATGTCATAATAGTGGGTGCAGGACCAGCTGGCATGTTCGCAGCAGATGAGCTTGCAGGCAGGCTGGATACGCTCATCATCGACCAGGGACGCGACATCGACAGGCGCGAATGCAAGATGAAACGTCGCGGCATCTGTACGCACTGTGATCCCTGCGATATCATGTGCGGCGTTGGCGGAGCCGGGACTTATTCAGACGGCACGCTGAATCTGCGTCCCGACGTGGGCGGCGACCTTGCAGAGCAGACGGGAGACCCTGAGTATGCATGGGAGCTCGTTGACCATGTTGACAGGGTGTTCGTGCGGTATGGCGCACCTGATCAGATGTATATCCCCAAAGGCGAGGAAGTCGAATTATTGAAACGCCGTGCAGCGGCTGTGGGTGCGCGCTTTATCGAGATAACCCAGAGGCACATGGGGTCTGATAACGCCCCGAAAGTCATAGGGAACTTTGAAAAAGACCTGAAGGATAGAGGGGTTGAATTCCTTCTTAGTACAAAAGTTGATGACCTGATAATTGAGGATAATGCCTGCGTGGGCGTAGTATTAGAAGATAAGTCAGAGATACGCTCGCGTTTTACTATCATCGCACCCGGCAGGGTCGGAGCGACTTGGATAGATGAGGTCGTAAAGAAACATACGATAGGAGCTAAATACGCCCCAATTGACGTTGGGGTAAGGGTTGAGGTACCTGCGATCATCATGGACCCGATAACAAAGATAAACCGAGACCCTAAGTTCCACATCCAGACAAAGACATACGATGATTTTGTCAGGACGTTCTGCACAAATGAGCATGGTTTCGTTGTAAAAGAAGAATACGAGGGATTCATAGCCACGAACGGGCATTCCATGAGGAACCTCAAATCTGAGAACACGAATTTCGCATTCCTGGTGAGGGTGGAACTCACAGAACCCATTGAAAACACAGTCCGTTACGGGCGCAGCATTGCGAAACTTGCCACAACGATCGGAGGCGGGAAGCCTGTGCTTCAGAGGATGGGTGACCTGC
This sequence comes from Methanobacteriota archaeon, assembly GCA_043810475.1. Taxonomy (GTDB): domain Archaea; phylum Halobacteriota; class Methanosarcinia; order Methanosarcinales; family Methanoperedenaceae; genus Methanoperedens. The sequence continues at coordinate 10,073 of JBDROC010000147.1, forward strand.
GAAGAGGAAGGAGAAGCACTGAAGCAAGGCTCATGAAGAATACTGTGGTCAATACCCTGAAGGACGTTACGCCTGGGGATATTTCAATGGCGCTGCCCCATCGCATTGTTACTGATATAAGGGAAGGACTTGAAGTATTGAACGAAATAATACCTGGTGTGGCATCTGATTCCACGCTACTGTATGCGCCTGAGGTAAAGTTCTATTCAATGCAGGTACTGGTGGACAGGAATATGGAGAGTTCGGTGAAGAACCTGTTCGCAGCCGGGGACGGCGCCGGGCTTTCAAGGGATATCGTGAATGCTGCGGCGACAGGGGTGATCGCGGCAAGGGGGATTTTGAAGAAGGCGGGGTAACTGTTCAACTGTTTTTTCCAGCTTGTGTCCAAGCATTATGAGAAGACTTCGACAATTTTTACGTCAAATAAGTCGTATGGTGAATGGGGTGAGGAAGTTTTATATAGAAGGGGGAAAATCAAACCGCTGATAATGGGAAATTCTACACCGCTGTTGACAAATTAATAATTCTATGATGAACAATAATAAATCATTGACGAGAGGATTAGTGGTTTTATCTATTATTATATTAGCATATTCTTTCTTTATGGGAATGTTACTATGGGGGATAATAGCTGTACTTCAGATAGTTATATTATTGTTACTCATTTCTCTCATATATCATGCACTGAGGAAATCAAAAGAAAGGAAACCCATTTAACGGATTATGCAACCACCTGAACCATAATTTATTTCAACCCCCCCAATGCATCCATGAGTATGTACCGCATCCACGCCCCTGACTTCAACCTCGACCTCACCCTCTCATGCGGTCAGGTCTTCCGCTGGGAAAAAAACGAGCACTGGACAGGGGTTGTGAACGACGCTGTCATCAGGGCAAAACAGGAAGGCAGCGAACTTATCATTGAATCAGCCCTTGACAAAAGATCCATTCAGGATTACTTCAGGCTGGACGATGACCTTGAAATGATATACTCAGATATCGGCAAAGACGAACTGATGAACTCACTGATCCGGAAATACCGTGGCTTACGTCTCATCCGGCAGGATCCCTGGGAATGCCTTGCATCATATATCTGCTCAAGCAACAATACCATAAGGAACATAAAAAATTCCATAAGGCTGATGTGCGAATGTTTCGGGAACAGGATCGAAAATAGATATTACTCCTTTCCAACTCCAGAGGCACTTTCGCAGGTAGAACTCTGCGACATGGCTTCCTGCAGGATGGGTTTCCGTGCGCCAGATGTCCGAAGCGCCGCAGCCATGATAGCGGACGGGGAATTTGACCTGTACGGTATAAAAGACCTGTCTTATGAAGAAGGACACGAGGAACTTGTGAAAATAAAAGGCGTCGGGAACAAGGTCGCGAACTGTGTGCTGCTTTTTGCTTTCGGGAAGCTTGAGTCGTTCCCTGTCGATACGCATATCGAACAGATAATGGAAAGATATTATTCTGAAAATCTCAAAGATGTAAAAAAGAGCAAGAAGCGGGATGTTATAGCTGATTTTGCACGCATGTATTTTGGAAAGTATTGTGGGTATGCGCAGGAGTACCTGTATCTTGAGGATCTGGAAAAATGAAAACTGGTGTTCACCGTGCATCGCGATGGAAGAGGGGACATATCTTGGACCTGAGGATATGGTCGAGGAGATTAAAAAATCGCGCGGGATGCTGCCGAAAGAATCGCCAGGGGTTGAGGCACTATTGATCGTATCTGTGGTTTTATCTGGAGAACTTCTTCATATTCCTCACCATCGAATCAAGAAGAGAAGGAACATCTATCTGTTTCTCAGCTTCAGCCACTTCCCAGACTTTTGCTGCTGTCGAAGGATATTCCGGCACTGCAAGGCAGCAAGTAGCTGGTTTTGTAGAAGGTTCAAAAGTGCCTATCTTTCTTGCGATGTCAGTGATCTCAAGCTTATCAAGACCTATGAGCGGATGGTATATGGGATATTCCATGCCATACATCTCTGCAAGCATGTTCTGTGAGGTCTGGGAAGCTACCTGACCCAGAGAAGAACCTGTGATTATTCCGTGAGCACCTTCGATCTTTAGCACCTCGGAGGCGATGCGGTACATCATCCGCCTGCACATGACGCAGTTTAGCCTGTTATTGCAATTGGAGAGGAAAGCAAGGAGATTTTCCCCATGCGGGGCCTCGTATATGGTGAATTTTTTCTGCGGCGACCATTTCTGGAGTACATCGATGCACTGCATGGCTCTCTCACGCGTGGTTTCATCCGAGAACGGTTCGTTGTTAAGATACAATGGGATTATCTCGCAGCCTCTTTTCATCAAGAGCCACGCTGCAACAGGAGAGTCTATTCCCCCTGAAATAAGCGCGACCATTTTGCCCTGTGTCCCCAGTGGAAGACCGCCAACGCCTTTAACCGAACCGGTGAACACATATCCTTTTTTCTGCCTTATTTCCACGAATATCTCAACATCCGGGTTATCAAGGTCGACCCTGATGTTTTTTCCTCCACTCTGATATACTGCATCCCCGCATGCAACAGCTACATCGCGCGAGGTAAAATCATGGTTGCCAGCGCGCCGAGCCCTTATCGCAAAGGACTGACCATCCTGGATAATGCCACCTGCCACCTCTGCGCAAAGCTTTGCCGCAGAATCAAGGCTCGCCTCACATGTATATGTCGGGCTTGCAGAGACCACACCAAAGACCTTTACTGCGCTTTGTAAAGCCTTTGGATCAACAGAGTGAATGAAGATCCTCCCCATTTCGCGGGTAATATCAGTGTATGAGCTTCCGTCAGCATGTAGCATTGCCTTCAGGTTTTTGACAAGTACAGCCTCATACATTGCCCTGACTCTCTTGCTTTTCAGGGCGAGTTCATCGTACCTGAGTATAATTGTATCCGCTAATTTCACCGGGTCACCATTGTTATTACAGGATTTAAGATTAACGAAGAGTTCCTTAATACTTTCATCCCGCTTTAGAAAACTTATTTGCTTAACAGGACTATTAAGGACTTATGAGAACAGTGTATCTTGCAGCGCCGCTTTTTTCGGAAGCAGAACTCGATTTTAACCGCAAGCTACGTGATGAGATAAAAAACTCTGGCTTTAATGTATTTCTGCCACAGGAAGACTCAAATAACGTGAAAGACAGAGATGACAGGCAGATGATCATCTTCAGTAAGAACGAAGCTGCGATAGAGAAGTCAGACATTATCGTCGCCGTCGTGGACGGGGCTGATGTAGATTCAGGCACAGCCTGGGAAATAGGTTATGCTTATGCGCGGGGTAAACCGATCCTTGGATTGAGGACTGATTTCAGGACTCTTGGGATCGAAGGCACTGTGAACCTGATGATAGAGAGGTCTGTGCTTCTCTCCAAGAGCATTCCAGAGCTGTTAAATCGTTTGAAGTCGTTGTATAGATTATGAAAATAACAGGCATTTCAGGAAGTCCGAACATCGCAGGTAACAACGAGAAGATAATTGAAATGGCTCTTGACATTGCAAAAGAGCAGGGATACAAGACCGATAAAATATTTCTTTCGAAACTCAAAGTATCACCG
>JBDROC010000148.1:0-6680 GCA_043810475.1 Methanobacteriota archaeon
GGCGGGTTTGCCGTAAAGGTGTTCCAGGGTGATATGTTCCCTGATTTCCTGAACAGAGTTCGGGGGTATTTCGAGAAAGTGCAGGCTTTTTCTCCTCAGGCTTCCCGCAAGCAGAGCGCAGAGATCTATGTTATTGGAAAGCAGTTGATAAATGATGTGGTAAAATTGAATGAGGTGTACACCGTTACCATAGAGGATATAGGGGCAGACGGGGACGGGATAGCGAAGATCGATGATTTCGTGGTATTCGTGAAACGAGGGAAAGTGGGGGAGACGCTTAAAATTCGGATCCGCGATGTTAAAACCAGATTCGGTTTTGGTGAGATAATCCCATGGTCATAACGCTGCTTACTGATTTCGGGGATGTTTACCCTGCGTCCATGAAGGGAGTAATACTAGGTATAGATCCTGCAGCAAACATCGTGGACATATCCCACCATGTCCCGCATCACGACGTGCACGCCGGCGCGTTCATGCTGATGGCTTGCGCGAGGTATTTTCCATACGGGACGGTACATATCGCTGTGGTTGACCCGGGGGTAGGAACGCAGCGACGCTGCATAGCAATCATGACGGGATCCAGTGATTTTGGCATTCATTATTTTGTAGGGCCCGATAATGGGCTTCTCATTCCGGCTGCAAGAAGCGTTGGGGAGCCGGAGGTATATGAGATCACAAATAAAAAGCTTTTTAATCCAGAGGTGTCTTCAACTTTCCACGGCAGGGATATATTTGCACCTGTTGGGGGGCACATATCAAAAGGGATGGATATTGCAGATGTGGGACTGAGGATATCAGATTTTGTTGACCTGGGTTTCGGTAAAGGAAAGAAAATGGGGAATGCGGTCGAGGGCAGGGTGATATTCATTGATGAATTCGGGAATATTGTAACTAACATATCATCAGATCTAGTAAGTTTTCAGCCAGGCGACATAATGGAAATAGAGAATAAACGCGTTGTGTTCCAGAGGTCTTATGGATTTTGTAAGGAACGCGAACCTCTGGCGTTGATAGGAAGCCACGGGTATCTGGAGATAGCTGTGAATCGAGGGAATGCGGCAAATGTTTTTGATAAAAAACAGGGCGATGAAATTTATATAAGGAGATTTCCATGATGTACATCATTACTATTATTATAGTGAAACTTTTTATAGTTAAAGGATTATAACACAATATTACTGTCAAATAATCTGGAAGAAATATGGTAGTTTCAGAAGAATTCATCAAATGTTGTACGACATCGCTCGAAGGTAATTTCGGGCAGCTATCACATGAAATTATCAATAAAATATTAATAAAGAAAAATATTACAAATGATTCGAAGATAAACGATCTAAAAGATTTTATTGATCTTATCGAAAAAAATATCAGCGTGTTTTCTGGAAAACATAAGGCAGCAGAAATATGCAATATTATGAGGGCAAAGGCAATACCACAGTCCGTGGGGATGACCGAAGAGGTAAAAACGGTCGATATGGCCTTAAGTCCTGAACTTGATAAAGAGATCAACACATTCCTGACAACTCATTCCCTTCCGAACGAGGCTGATATTTCAGACTATACAAAATATCTAACAATGAAATATGGAGGAAATACCAGGGCTCTTGAAAAAGATATCGTAGAAAAGGTCAAGCAGCGCGTGAGAGATGGTATCATGAAAAACATTCTCTCTGGAGAAATATCCAAATTCCTTGAAAGATATCCACAGCCAGAGAAGTCTGATGTTGATGATTTTATCAAATATATGGCTCTATTAAAATTGAGCCTTGATGAGGATCTGATGAGAGATGAGCTTGAAAAAGAGAGGCTTTATCGCAAGTTCCACGAGCCAACTGCAACTTCAGAGAATAGTGAACTTTCTGAATTCATTACTTTTGTCAAATCAAACAATGATAAAGAATCTGTCGGGAAATTGATGCAGACACAGGGGCTAAGCTATCTTATTAAAGATGAAAAAGGCGTTTCTGATGAATCACTCACAGAATTCATGGAAATCGTGACACCAAGTGAAAGTGATATGAAAGACGCTCTTGAAGGACTGGGTCTTAAGCATCTTATCAAGGGCAAAAAATAAGGAAAAGTATGAATCTGACATGTTCACTTGAAAAACTCAGGGACCATCTTGAAAAAAATGCTGGAGAAACGGGCATTAAGATTTTCCAGACATCGACTGCCAGGCTAAAAATAGGGGATGATCTTTCCACCGATCAAATTAAAAAACTAACAAAGGAAATAGATAAAAAACTGGTTCTTTTTTTTGGCAGTATAAGGACTAAAGAGATATTTGATAGATTAGAAGAGGAAGACTGTCAAACACAAGCGCATTTTGAGTCAGAACTCGAACAGGCTCTTGAGCTCCTATTCATGAAAAAAGGTATCCCTGGAGAATCAGACATTGAAGAAATTACCACATATATTTTTTCAAAAGGCTATAATGGGAATAAGAATAATTCTGTCGAGATGCTAAAACAGCTTTCCAAAAAAAAAGTACTTCTGGTATTGAATAACAGCATTATCAGAGACGATGTTCGGCGTTTTCTTGACAGGTATCAGTCGTACACGCAGGAAGACATAGAAAAATTCATCAATTATCTAAGAAGTAAAAAGCTCGAAGTGGACTCAGATACTGTATTGGATCTATTAGAGAAGGAAAGGCTTTGCCTAAAGTTCGAGGACACGACCAGGGTGGAAACATGGCAGGAAAAAATATCCCGTGAGTATATCAGTTTGTTCAATTCTCCAAAAAGTGGCGATTATAAATACCTGATGCTTGATGAAGAATTGACTTGCCAGCTTTTGAAAAAGATCTCAAAATAAGAATAATGTTCTTTTTCTTATTTAAGTTGCTTGTGCAGGAAGTAGAAATCATCCGTCTTTTTCATCCCAGACGAACCTTTCAATTTGAACAACTGGAATACCCCTATGATGGACAGTGTGATCAATACCGCAGTCAAGGTGCGATAAACTACAACAGGAATACCCAGTACCCTGACATCGCTACCCAGAAGACCGCCGAACACCGTATATAAAGCAAAACAGAGTGCAACATATATAAATCTTCTCTGTTCCTTTTCTCCGACGATTATTTTTATCTTTGTTGAAATGTCAAAGAAGGAATATGCTGATATCAAAGCACCCAAAAAGCCCAGCGTATATCTCTGGGCAGTGTCAGCAACAATATAATTTATTCCTGCATTATTATTTGTAAAGTCAATCCCTATGAATATTAACATCCATACATACATCCATAAAGCTCCAAAAGGCATCCCGCGAAGCCACCTGTACTCTTCAACTCCGGCAGAGACGACATTGACACCAAATGCGAGCAGGGCTGTAAAAGAAGAAGTTGCAAGCAACAGTTTTATTAGATCAAAAATCCAGGAAGGCTCCCATCCAAGGATCCTGAATATTTCAATGTATTCAGTAAGCCCGTGCAGCAGTGCAAAAATGGCCAGATATTTAAAATCGGCCAGTAATTCTATATGGCTCATCCTGTGTTTCCATAAGGCCATTACCAGGAACATTACTATAAAACTTGTCCCATATAAAAGATAAACAGCCAGTTTTATATGGGTGTTGTCCCAGTCGATCAGATCAAAGTTAATCATCTTAAGTTTCCCTTCCGTTCATGAGCTTATTTGCTACCTTTATGATCTTATCATAAACCTCTTTGGATTTCATAGGATCTTCATAGATAACAACCGCTTCTTTCTCTCTCAATACGAATACCAGATTTATATTCCGATTGTCCTTGCTAACAGGAGAACATTTGACGCTCATATTAATTCTACGCCCGTGCTTGTTCACGGTTGCAAGGTTTCCCGTCCATTCATGTTTTGAATCCTTCATGAAACTGTCTTTATCAAGTGTCTGCGGACTTTCTGGATGTATTATTAAACTGATATGAAGCCCGGTAATTTCAGCAGATGAATACGCATATTTCCTTTCAAATGCCGGATTTACATATCTGATATAGCCGCTCAAATTCGTTATTAATACACAGTCATCCATGCATTTGAGCACAGAGGCGAATATGAGAAGTCTATCCCTCTCTTCCGCTAGATTGTTATAATACTGTTTTATACGGAACAAAGATCTTACTCTTGCTAATAATTCATACTTATCTACTGGCTTGCTTAGGAAATCATCTGCTCCAGAATCGATGACTTCGAGCTTATCTTCCCCCCCTTTACTTTCTGTAAACATCAATATAGGTATTGATGTGGTATTCGGATTGCTTTTGATCATTTTGCATAATTTAATACCGGTCATTGTGGGAATCATTATGTCCAGCAATATGATATCTGTTAAGGTCTTTTCTACTTTGATGATGGTATCAATACCACAAAGTGCTGTTACTATCTCATAATCTTTCGATAATATCCCTTCAAGTAGTTCAATGTTTGATTGTTTATTATCTATTATGAGAATTTTTGGTTTTTTCATGTTCCAACTACTGTATCTCCAACGACATATCCTTTTTTCATTATGATACTAATAATTAGTTTATTTAATTATATAAAAGCTCTCTTTAATTTTTGATTATCATTATCGCAGCAGCAATTCATGCGCTTCGATAATCCCGGCAATAGCTATGTTCTGTGACAGGTGTGGAGCCAGGCAGCCAATTTAGCGATTGGAAGGATTGAGAAAATTAAGAATATTGCTATAATTATAATGGGCCCGCGGAGACTCGAACTCCGGATCTTCGCTGTGTAAGAGCGACGTCATAGCCGACTAGACCACGGGCCCAGCCCTGGCTTAAATGTCGTTTGGTGTATATAGTTTTTGTCTGTAATACTTAAGTTTTCGAAATAGCAAGTTTTAAATTTGGCAGGATGTACTCTGTGTATGGATTATCGCAAGGGTTCAATTGGTCGGATATTTGTGGTAAGGATCGATCACGGTGAAGACCTGTTGAAAGAGCTGAACGGGCTGGCTGTCAGAGAAGACATAAGGTCAGCCTTTTTCATGATACTGGGTGCGGCAGGGAAAGCACAACTGGTCACAGGACCAAAGGAAAAGTCTGTTCCTCCCGTAACAGTATGGTCTGCATTCGACGACGTGCGCGAGATAGTGGGTGCGGGGAACATATTCCTTGAGAACGGGGCGCCAAAGATACACCTGCATGCGGTTGCGGGAAATAGCAGGGGGATTACGATGGGGTGCATCAGGAAAGAAGCGGAAGCATTCATGGTGCTTGAGGTTTTCATAATCGAAACTGATATAAAAGCTGAAAGGATAGCTAATGAAAAGATGGGATTTTCACCGATAACGTTCTGTGGTTGATTTTCATATAATTTAATACGGTATTCTCATCTGTTTTCCGCACGCAAGGCATGTCGTGGCTATATGCGTCCCCTGAAGCCTTGTGCGTGCCGTAGTGCCCTGGACTAAATATGAGTGACAGTGCCTGCAAATCCGATGTTTGAGCTCTCCTGGCATCCTGACACGGTATCTCATCCCGATGCGTCTTGCAAGCTGCACGTACCTGTTGCTGCGCTCTGGATGCATCTTGAATTCCATATCTGCAAGCTCGAAAAGCCGTAGTATGCGCTCATATGCCATGTCCTTGGCCCAACTTTTCTGTTTTTTGCGCATGGTGGTGTAATTGCCAGAAGGTTACAAATAGGTATGGCTTTTTAAGAGTGTCTTCTTGTTAAATGGCAAAAAAATCGATGCTTTTATATTTCTTCGAGCACAAGGATTAGAACATGGCAGAATTAGGAAAGATAGAGAAACCGGAAGCAGGAAGCTTCAAAGAAAATCGAAAACTATTCGTGGTGCCAACACTTCCCTTTGAAGAGCTTGCTCTTGAAATGGATATCGATAAAGCAAAGGTTGAGCGGTTCTGGGGCGAAGTGAGGGAAAAGATAGAATATTTCAGGTCAACATACGGCAATATTAGCGAACTTTACATTGAAGGCATCGAAGAGCATGAGGGAAAGGGCATTGAATTTCTTGAAAAATTCGAGAAAGAGAGTAACCATTACAAATTAATGAAGTCACTGGTCGATTCAGGCGTCAGGCTTAATGTGATCGATAAAGCAGATTATCTCAGGCAGGCAAAGCTCCTTTTCGATGAATATTCAAAATCATTCTCTCCTGAGACCATAGAGCTCCACAAGGGTTTCTACGGCAAGGACATTGATTTTGAGAAATGGAGGGAATACCTGGTGAAAAAGTTACAGGAGGTACAGGGCATGATAGGCAAACATGCGAAAGGGATAATAAACGAACTTCCTGAGAATACAAATGGGGTTCTAATATTCACGGATGGCAGACCATTAGAATACCCTCAGGGCATCGATGTATTCCAGATAAGACCCCCTGCTTTTGATGAGCTGGCAAAGTTGTTGAGGGATATGGCGTGAAGTAATCTTTATCACTTCACGGGTTCTTCTGTTTGTTCTATGAACTGGATCATTTATGCTGTAGCGTGTGTAATCCTTTACGGGATCATGCAATTCTTTATCAAACTATCATCTACTGGCAACAATCCTGTTGCATCCTCGATGGTTTTTATTACAGTTCAGTTTATAGCGCAGATGCTACTGGGTGCGTATTTTATCACGAAAAGCGATTTCAATATGGATATGAGCAGCATAAAATACGGGATCGTGGGAGGTATTGCAGCTGCTGTTGCGACCATCATTTTCTTCCTTGCACTTGAGAGCGGT
>JBDROC010000149.1:0-8593 GCA_043810475.1 Methanobacteriota archaeon
TCGATGGGCGTTGTATCATTCGGGTTCCGGATAATATGGAGTATCTTCATAATCAAAATGGTATCACGATATCAGAGCCAGTTATTGTTCTCACTATCTCATCCCTACCTTCTGGCTTCACGTTCGGAACAAGGTTCTTTATACCTCTTTTTTCAAGTGAAGGCTTATCAGCAAGCATTGTGCATTTCATCATCGGCAGAGCCTCGAACTCCTTTTTCAGCGTCGGCGCGCCTATAAGTTCAGGCGCTGCGGGAGCGGCTGAATACACGCCGTCGTCCATGAAAATGACAGTGACCTTATCCTCGCGAAGCGTCAGCCCCACGCTCATGCGAAGCGCTTCTGCGTTCCTGCGCGTGTTCAATGGAAGGTTCCTTATTATTACTGTTATCTTCTTCATAACTCACCCGAAAGAAATGAACCTGTCAACATCACCGGCGATGCAGGCGTGGTCGTACTGGCTGCCGAAAAGTATCCCTTCCACCTTTTGGACACTTCGCTGCTCTGCGTTCAATGCACATACTGCGATGCTCACTCCCTTACCCGCAAGCTCTGCGAACTCTTTTTTATGGACATTATACACGCCGTCGTACATCAAGAAAATCGACACTTCATGACCCTGCTCGCGCGCAGCCCTGCTTATTTCAATAACCGTTTTCGTATTCTCATTCTCAGGGCTTGAGGTCAAAAGTATCCCGAGCTTCATGCCTTGCGAATCCTCACTTTCCAGAGGTGGTCGTCCTTTTTCTCTATCCTCAGTATCTTATGTCCCTCATTTTTCAGGCTCCTCGGCACGTTCACCATATCCTGCATGATTCTGTGTATATCCCTTCCTGTATAGATGTTATCTTTGGTTTTTCACCGCATACCGGGCATTCCTTGTTCCAGCGCATCTTGATCTCATCAAAGCTCATGTTGAGCGCATCATAATAAATAAGTCTGCCCACAAGGAGCTCGCCTATCCCGAGCAGGTATTTCACGACCTCGGTCGCCTGTATCACTCCGATTATCCCTGGCAGCACCCCGAGCACGCCAGCCTGCTGGCAGCTCGGCATCATACCCGGAGGGGGCGCATGTTCGAACAGGCAGCGGTAGCACGGTCCTTTGTGCGGTATTATCGTGGTAACCTGTCCTTCGAACCTGTAGATGCTGCCATGAGAAAGCGGTTTGTCAAGGAGCACGCACGCATCGTTCACGAGATATCGTGTCGCAAAGTTGTCCGAGCAGTCCACGACAATATCGTATTCCCTGAAAATATCCTCTACATTATGGGCATTCAGCCGCTCGATGTATGTATTTACCTGTATGTCCGGGTTGAGATTGTTAACGAACTGTTTTGCAGACTCCACCTTGTGCTTTCCAACATTTCCACCGTGGATGACCTGCCGTTGAAGGTTGCTCAAATCTACAGTATCGTCGTCGATGATCCCCAGTGTCCCTATGCCTGCTGCTGCAAGGTATTCGATCAATGGCGAGCCGAGACCGCCTGCACCTATACATAATACCTTTGATGAAAGGAGTTTTTTCTGGCCTTTTCCGCCCACCTCGGGCAGTATGATGTGACGCGAGTATCGCTTTATCTGTTCTTCGCTGAATCTGCCTAACATTTTTTTCACCTTATTATTACTGGCTTATTATTACTGGGAGTATTATTTGTCCAACTAAAGTATTACTACCATAAATAATTTGTGGTTATTTTATGAATTACATTGCATTACAGCATCTGGAGCGGCACAGGGGTGATGCAGAGCAGTCCCAGGGCAAATGTGAGCACCCCGATTACCATCCTCTTCCTATCAAGTGGGATATCGTCATTGAGGGGTCTGGGATGACCGCCGGCAGAAAAAAAGAGCAAAAGAGCGCCCCAGAATATCCACATGAAGCCGTTTGTTTTCATGAATATTATCAGGTAAGCCCCTATAAAGAACAGAACAGCGGGCAGAACCGCTGAAACACGGGATGCTTTTTCGCCCATCATGGCGCGAAGAACATGGCCACCGTCCAGTTGTCCGGCAGGGATGAGGTTAAGGGCTGTCACAAGCATCCCTGCCCAGCCGGCAAAAGCGATAGGGTGCATCACAAATGAATCAGGGGTAGCCAAAAAGCCCATTATAAACTCGAAAAGAGGGGGTATTCCCAATGCAATAGCATGTTCTTCCGGAGTGAATAGCAATGGAGGCTGAAGAAGACCTATAACAGTAACAACAACAGACGCAAAAAGCCCGATCAGAGGACCAGAGACCCCCACATCGAACAGCGCCTTTCGGCCAGGTATGGGCCCTCGGTGCTTGATGACAGCCCCCATTGTCCCGAATAAGCTCGGAAATGGGATGAAATAGGGCAGAGAGGTTTGCATCCCATGCTTTTTCGCAACAAAATAGTGTCCTGCTTCATGTGCGCCAAGTACGGTCATAATCGCTATCGTGAACGGTATCCCCTTCAGGATGTCAGAAGGAGCGCTTTCAGGGTTTGCTCCGTAAAGCAGCGATCCTGCAAGCATAGTAGTAAAAAATGTAGCTATCAACAACGCGACATTTATCCATCTTCGTTCTTTGACCGGACCGAATGGCGAAGCCATAAGCACGTGCTCGCCCAGTTCATACCTGACCGAGAATTCAAAGCCTTTTTCAGCAAAAACAGTCCAGAGTTCCTCATATATTGATCTGATATCCTTTTTTGGAAGCCCGAAGAAATAGATCTTACCATCATGTTGCTGTATCTCATATAGGGAGAAGAATGGGCTGATCTTTTCAGCCAGTTCATCCGCTACCTTTGACCTTTGAAAACCGTTCATTTATCTTAATACTCTAAATCCTGCCTAATGAATGTAACCATACCCAGGAAAAACAATATCACAGAAAAGGCAGTCAGTATATAGAAGTAGTCTGAAAAGATGGAAGGGTTATAAACCGACATCAGCTCAACGGTAAAAGGGGAAAGCCAGGTGAGTTTTTCAAGGTACATCAGAAGATCTGAGCTGTTGTTCGTCATGTTCAACATGAATTCAATGAACGGTATCAAGATCCACAGAGAGGTCAGCAAGGCAGTAATTGTTATGATCTTTGTTGCTGTCCATGAAGCTTTCTTCTCGTTTTTCAACAATACTGAAATGAACATGCCTGCGGATGTGATCAACACCGCGTTGATGAAAAGCATCTGCAGTACCAGCATGCCCACGTTATATGCAGAACTGAACAGGGACGTGAAAACCCATTCTGTAATGAAATAAAAGAAAAGTATCATAGGCAGTGTCAATAGGAGAAGCCCGATGAACTTACCAAGGTATATGGATGGTCTTGTTTGTGGGCTTGACGCCATAATATAAAGCGTCTTTTTTTCCTCCTCCCCTGCGATGGTGGTACTGGCTTTCTTAATTATCTGGTGGCTCATAAAGGTGAGACTGAGCATGAATGGGAACAATATGAAGAATATTACTCCGATAGAGACTGGAAAAACCATTGTAGGGATCTTGCCTGACAAAACATCAGATGCTGACGTTACGGCAAAGGATACTGTGTATAGCAGTACATCAGTCATGGGATTATTTGCATATTTGAACTCCATGAGCGACCGGTCGATGCTTATGTCCACGTACATTTGTGCAAAAAGAGAGTACGTTGAAATAAAGACAAGCACAACAAACCAGAAATAGGATGGCAAGAAACCTTTTATCAGGTGCCTGGTTTCACTGTACACAATAGACAAAAATCCTGAAATGTATAACATATTTATTTCTCCGCAGGATGAAACTTCGCAAAAATGTCATCGATCGAGAGTTTAACAGGTCTTGCGTCCATGATATCGGCGGCATTGGCTGCGGTCCTGATAATACCCGGGATTTCAGGATCGTTCTCATAATGCACATATATCGATTCCCCGCTGACGGTTACCTTTGCTCCTTTCTTTTCAAGTTCAAAAAGCAGTTTCTGGGTCTGCCCCATATCATAGAGTTTGATCTCAATGGCCCCCTTTCCTATCTGTCGTCTTAGAGATGCCATTTCACCGTCCACTATACCAGAGCCGCTTCTCATCACTGTCACGCTGTTGCACAACCCATCCACAGCATCAAGGTCCTGACCTGTGAGAAGGACGGTCTTGTTCGAGGCAAGAAGGAACTCTCTGATCCTTTTTTGCGATACCGGGTCAAGACCTGCCAGAGGTTCATCAAGCAGCAATACTATCGGATTATGAACGAAAGCCATCGCAAACGCAACATTTTTCTCCATTACCTGTGAGAAGCGATTAAGTTTCTGGTCGGCAACAGCTTCAAGCCCAGTTTGCTTCATGATGCTGTCAATGATGAACTTGTCATTTATCCCATGAAGCATGGCCGCAAAACCGACAAGTTCCCTTGCTGTACGATCGTTCGGAAGATGGGGTGTCTTTGGAACAAAGCCGATCATTTTCCTGATCTGCATACCCTTTGACAACGGGATATCGTTAATAGTGACCTCACCAGAATCAGGTCTGACAAGTGTCGAAAGTATCCTGAGAACGGTGGTCTTTCCGCAAGCTTCAGGACCTATGAGCCCGTGGATAGTCCCTTTTTTTACATGAATATCAAGGTCTTTTAATGCTCTTGTTTTTCCGTATTTCTTGTTAAGCTTGCGTGTGACTATCATTTATCCCTTGACCCCAGAGGAACGAATTTCGTGCCATAATACAGCATTCCTTTTTCACTTTCCTCACCAAGCTTTCTGAAAGCGGATTTTACCTTCATGCCTATATGGATATCGTTATGGTCGCATATCACCTGCGAGGTAAGGCGGGGACCTTCGTCCAGTTTGATTATCGCCAGTATGTAAGGAGTCTGCTTCTCAAAATCCTTTGTAGAGCTATGTATTATTGTGTAGGTAACAACTTCGCCTAACCCCTTGAATTTAAACGGTACTGACCTGCTGCTACGCCTGCATTTAGGACACAGGTTCCTTGGCGGATAGTAGTATTCACCGCATTTTTCACAGTGCGTTCCGATGAGGTTGTACAGGTTTTTGAGCCTTCTCCAGAATCTTGCAACGGTCATGTTTACCTCCCGAATATATGGATAACGGCAGTGCCGCCAGAACCTCCCACGTTATGGGTAAGACCTATCTCGGCGCCATCGATCTGGCGTTTGCCCGCCTCGCCGCGAAGCTGCAATGCGATCTCGACCGCCTGCTTGACGCCTGTTGCGCCGACAGGATGACCGCATGCCTTAAGACCGCCTGACGTGTTAATGGGTATCTTCCCTCCGATAGCGGTCATGCCTTCTATGGAAGCTTTTCCACCTTCTCCTTTTTTCACGAAACCCAGGTCTTCGATGGCACAGATCTCTGCAATGGTGAAGCAGTCATGCACTTCTGCGAAATCGATATCTTTTGGAGTGACCTTTGCCATCTTATATGCCCTGTTCGCGGCTGCGACCGTGGCATCGATCGTGGTTATGTCTGGCCTGTCGTGAAGTGAAAGCGTTCCGCTTGCCTGGGCTGACGCTTTTACGAATATGGGGGTGTCAGTATACTTTTTTGCAATGTCGGCAGGCGCAAGAACGACCGCTGAAGCGCCGTCTGAGATCGGCGAGCAGTCAAATACATGCAGCGGGTCTGCCACCATGACAGAATTTAGAACTGCATCTATGGATATCTCGTTCTGGAACTGGGCTTTCGGGTTCATTGTCCCGTTATGGTGGTTCTTGACAGCCACGGAAGCGAGCTGTTCGCTAGTTGTGCCGTATTTATGCATGTGAAGCCGCGCTATCATGGCATAAAGCCCCGGGAATGTGGCGCCCATTACGCCTTCCCATTCCCTGTCCGCGGCTGCCGCAAGGGCATCCGTTGTGGTCTCAACGTCCACATCAGTCATCTTTTCAGCCCCGCCAGCTATCACGATGTCATGATATCCTGATGCGACTGCAATGATACCCTGACGCAGGGCAAGACCACCTGAGGCGCATGCTGCCTCCACACGCGTTGAGGGAATGTGAAAACCAGCCAGGCCTGAATAATCCGCGATCAGTGAGCCTATATGCTCCTGTTCGATGAACCGCCCCCCGCTCATATTCCCTACATAGAGCGCATCTATCTTTCCGCCCTGAAGGTTTGCATCCTCTATTGCTGAGACTCCAGCCTCTACAAAAATATCCCTGAATGATCTATCCCATAACTCGCCGAATTCCGTACATCCGACTCCAATAATTGCTACGTCACGCATTTTTTCACCTCACAACTTGATCTTCCCTTTATGTTTCGCATAGGTCGCATAATTGATATAAATAGGGTTCGCCAGCAGCTCTTCTACGCTGGGTGCCCCATTCCTTATCTCATATATCCTGTCAGTCACGCTGAAGCTGAAAGCGTCGCTACCTGCACCTGAGCCGAACGCGGTCATGAATATCCTGTCACCGGGTTTTGCGATATCAAGGATGGCAGCAAGACCCATCATACAGGAACCCGAGTATGTGTTCCCCAGACGCGATACAACGAGTCCTGGTTTTATCTGTTCACCCGAGAAACCGAGCATCTTTGCAACACGAGTTGGGAATTTGCCATTTGGCTGGTGGAACACAGCATAATTATAGTCCGAGGGCTTTGTACCGAGCCGTTCCATAAGACCTGATGCCGCGGAGGTCACATGTTTGAAATAACCAGGTTCACCTGTGAACCGCCCTCCGTGTTCAGGATATGGCTTTCCCTCCCTTCTCCAGAAATCCGGTGTATCAGTAGTGAATGAATACGTTGATTCTATTTTTGCCACGATGTTCTCTTTTCCTATTATGTACGCCACACCCCCTGCTGCGGCTGTGTATTCAAGAGCGTCTCCCGGTGCGCCCTGCGAAACATCTGCGCCTATTGCCAGTCCCAGGTCGATCATGTCCGATTCAGCCATCCCGACACATGCCTGCATGGCAGCAGTACCGGCTTTGCAGGCGAACTCAAAATCCGCCGCTGTCAGGTTCGGCGTAGCACCTATCGCTTCCGCAACGATCGTACTTGTGGGTTTTACAGCATAAGGGTGGCTTTCTGAACCCGTGAATACAGCCCCTATTTTTTCAGGGTTCACGTTTGCACGGTTTACCGCATTTCGCGCAGCTTCCACTGCGATCGTGATGGTATCTTCGTCCATGTCAGGAACGGATTTTTCGTAAACCATCAATCCGTCGATGATACTGTTCGCATTATCACCCCATACTTTAGCGATCTCTTCTATCTTGATTCTATAGCGCGGTATGTAAGCGCCATATGACACTATTCCAGATTTCATTTTTTAACCTCAATCTCTTTTGAAATTTTAAAAAAACTAATGTTTGATATCGTAGGATTGCAAAGCCTGGATCAGCTCGTTTATCGGCATTACTGTAGCGATAAGCGGCACCCTCTCAATTTCGGCGATCTTGACTGCTATCGGGTCGATCTCTGCAGCGGGAAGCCCGTGAAGCACTATCAAACCTGGCTTCAGGTTTGTAACCCGCAGGGCCACCATTGGGGACCTGCCTGTTGATATCCTGGTATATACCATAGCCCTCTCAGAACTCCACCCGTACAGCTTCTGGAACTCATTGTAGGAAAGTTGCAGGATGGCTTTTAAGCTGTCGATCACTGTGTATCCGTACAATAGTTTGACATGTTCGGCGCCAGGACTGTAAACCACCTCTCCCTTTAGCAGTCTTGTCATCTCTTCCACCGATATCGGTGAAAGATATTCATGAATATCATAGATAGCATTTGTAGTGACATCACCGCGCAGTATGCCCTCATAAGAGCGGATCTTAGCTCCGCCCCGCGCCACGTCCATGTCAAGGATCGCATCAACTATCTTGCTCACGATAAAGATGCCGGGGGATTTTCTTCTGCCGCTCTCGTAGTCGCTGATCACAGATGGTGACACTTTCAGGAACGCTGCAAGGTCGGACTGGGATATCTCAAAAGCCGTACGCCACTTTTTTAATGTCTCCCCGGGATTATCGGATAATGTTATTTCCCCCGCCATTTTTTCGGCAAGCTTGTGTCTTAGATCTTCATATGTAGCATTTATGCCAGATGCCGCTGGGGCAGGCACAGAAGCAATGGCTGTGTTTTCAGTCATATAAGTTAATGGGTAACGATGTAGGAGCATATAAAACTAACGAAGGGCACTTCGTCAAATAACGAAGTTCAGAAAAGGTCAAATACTGACAGGATATTTAAGGGATGCATCCGTTGATGAACCTGTTAAAAAAAAGGACTGTCGGGTTCAGCAAAATGAGGGGCCGTAGGGTAGCCTGGTCCATCCTTCATGCTTGGGGTGCATGAGACCTGAGTTCAAATCTCAGCGGCCCCATATCGTTAACAAATAACTTAATTGTTTTATGGTTTTTTTAAGAAAATTACACTCCCCTCAGCCTGTGCGATGCCTGTTTTCCCAGGTCGGTCAGCTCATATTTATTGCCAGCGCTTGTTATCAATTTTTTCACTACCAGTTCATCGATGGTCTTTTCTGCCCCTACGATGCGTGTGGTCTTGGCTATTGTGGCGCTATCCATCGGTCCCTTGGAATCCAGTACTGCAAGTATCTTACTTGCCTTGTGATTGCTTGCAACATATCCTATTAATTCTTCCATTTGGATCACATCTTAAAATTA
>JBDROC010000150.1:0-4442 GCA_043810475.1 Methanobacteriota archaeon
ATTGGAACTACTTTTTCCTTATTTTAAAAATGTATATGAGTGAAATAATTACAAGTCCTGCTACAACAATAGTTACATTTCTTATCCAGGCTAACATCTCAAACAGGGGGTTTGTTTCATCCTCCGGCGCGGTCGAAGTAACATTAGATGCATTAGATCCGTTGATTTCCTTCTTTATGAACGAAGCGTTCCTTGATAGGGTCAGAGTGATCTCACCCCTGTCCTTTGATATCTCTTTGAAAAAACCCGATATCTCTGCATGGTCTGTGCTATTTATTGTGGCATTGTCCATGCCGCTGATATTTACAACGTCCACACCCTGAGGCATCACTATCGTAACAGGTGTCTTTGCCTGTCCCATGAACCAGATGCTTTCTCCATTGAGAATGCTATTATCAAACCTGTATGTTGTTATATATTTGTTTAGGATCGTATCAAATATATGCGTTTTTCCAATTATTTCTGGTGATAAAGCAGCATCAACATCAACAAGATATATCCCATGCGTTTCATTGTTGATCCTTACGTCCAGTTCTTTTTCTATTGATGTCCTGAACTCTTTGCGCAGTTCTTTGTCAGCAAGCAGGACTTCCCACGCATTCACGAAACTGTCATTATCGCCAAAACCAGAATCAATGTTCATCCGAAACACTATTGAATCAGCTCCAGTATAAGTCTCGTTATAGCTCCATGTCATGCCAAATTCATTCACTGTGATATTATTCACCCAGATACTTTCCGCCTCACCTGCGCCAGCGGTCAATGCTATAACAAAAAAAGCTAACAAAACTCTCATTTTGTAAAAACCTCACATCCATCTGCAGTAACGATCATCGAGTGTTCTGCCTGGGAGATAAGCCCGCCACCCACTTCTTTCAGGATGGGATATGGCATTATGATGTTCGCCTTGACCAGAGCCAGCATCGCGAAATCCACGTTGTTCCCGAGCCATCTTTTCGCAAACGGCAGTGTTTTATATTCCATTATTTTTTCAAGAAGTTTTCTTGCCGAGGGGAGGCGCACAGGTCTCTCGGAAACAATATGGTATATCTCAGCGTTCCCTGCATCGTATATCTTCCCAACACCGTTTGTGGCAAAAGGCTCGATGGCGATTATGTCCCCTTCTTCGAGCACTACTCCGTGCGGCATTTTCTTGTTGGGAATAGATGGTGGAGCATGCTGTAGATACTGCGCCAGTCCGTGCCCTGTGAGATTGACAACGGGTTTGTATCCAAACGAAGTTATGGCAGCCTCTATCACGCCTCCGATATCCGCGGTGTTCACACCAGCATGAATGAATTTAATAGCATCATCGAGGGCTTTTTCTGAAGCTTTTACAAGCTCTGGATGACCGGATAGGTCAACCGTGATTGCCGTATCCGCGATGTATCCTTCGATATGAACGCCTATGTCAAGCTTTACGATATCATCCCCAAAAACAGACTTATCATCAAAAGCAGGAGTTGAATGAGCAGCTTCATCGTTCCGTGAAATGTTGACGGGAAACGCGGGTTGACCGCCTTTCTCTCGTATCAGGTTTTCTGCGAACTCGGCGACAGAGAGCAGCGTTACACCTTTTGTTACTTTATTTACAGTCTCAGCACGTACTTCTGAGAGGATCTTACCAGCCCTCAGATATTTTTCAATTATCTCTTCATCTTCTTTCATTCCAGCACCAGATTCTTCTCGAACATAGTTAAATTCTTGCATCCGCTCGCAGTCACCACGACAACATCCTCAAGCCTTACGCCCCCTATTTTCTTGTAATAAATTCCGGGTTCAACAGTAACAACGCTTCCTTCTTTCAGTTCCTTACCGCTCTCGCTGAGATTTGGACCTTCATGTATATCAAGCCCCACGCCGTGCCCTGTGGAGTGGATGAAACCTTCTGTGAACACACCTGTTTTGCCACGCGCGGTCTCGTAGCCCCTTGCTTCAAGCACATCACACACGATATTGTGAACCTCATTTCCTGTGATGCCTGCTTTTATCCTTCTGATCGCTGCCTGCTGAGCCTCCCTGACAGCAGAGTACATATATATTATTTCATCAGATGGTGTCCCGCGCACCACGGTCCGCGTCATATCAGAATAGTATCTTTCTTTTTTCGAGCGCGGCACAAAGTCGATAACTATCGGTTCGCCTGCATGCAGTTCACCCTCCCCCTGCCAGTGAGGATCGGCGCTTCCCCGCCCGCATGCCACGATTACATCCGAGGCTTCGCAGCCCTGGGAAAGTAGTGTTGCCTCGATGATCGCCCTGATATCTTCAGATTTAAGCGGTGCATTGTTGTGCCAGAGAACACCATTCCCGACCGTGGCGTTTCTTATAGCACTTATCGCTTCTGCAAGCGCTTTCTCTCCTGCTCTTTGTGCTTTCTCGATGGCTTTTATTTCATTCTCATTTTTTACTTCCCGCATTTGGCGAAAAGGGCTCTTTACCGGAATAACATCAATGCCACCCCTGCGCATGATGTCAGCAAGGAAAACTGGAAAATTATACGGCACTGCGATGCGCTTTATATTTTCGGAGCACAGGAATTCGATGATCATCTCATTGTAAGCGGCATCGATATCCTTTAGCGCCCTGAGCTTTTCCATTATCCCGAATCCTGAGGTGGGCAGCACGTCCTTGACCCGTGATTCTTTCTTTGCTCTCCCGAGTTCCATGTCTGAAATAAGGAGCTTTTCATTTTTTGAGTTCAAGTAGATGAAAGAATCGTGCGCTAAAAATCCAGTAGCGTAGTACATATCAGCGCTATGCGCGCTTTCACTTACCATAAGGTATGCATCGGCGTCGGGAAGAGTGAGTTTCATAACTAACTACTAAATAAAAATAATTCTACATATTACCTTCGCATCAGATCAGGGTTGCGATCCATTGAGCCAGGATCATTGCGATCAACGCAGCATACGGGACAGCTATATTGTCATGCTTGTTGACCGCCCCTGCCAGCATCCCGAAAGCACTCCCGATAATTGCTATTGGACCTGCATAATAGAAACCTGTCATCACGGCTGCGATAAAACCTGAGAGCGAGCCTTCCCAGGATTTATCCTTATTGAAAGAGAGCCTGTGCCTGCCGTATCTCCTGCCTATCACGCCCGCAACGCCGTCACCCGCTGCAAGGATTGCAATGGTGGCAAAGCAGAGTTTTTCATCGACGAAAAAGGAAAGGAAGAGAAGGGAGAGAACTGAGAATATATATGATAATGGTTCGATTGAGAAGCTTTTTATTTCGTTCTCCTTGTAAACCAGGGAAAGTATAGCAGGGCTTATTTTTGGTTTGATGGTTTCGAGAAAAAGATATACGGCAAGACCAAACACCAGCAAGCCAGCCGTCAGGTACTTACCGAGAAAGTCATCTCCTGCAAAGACGGGTATCAGGGTGCCGGATATATGGATCGCTTTTCGAAACTGCACGATACTATTTTGACCTGTCTGGATTATAAATCATTGCCTGTTTGATATTATTATATCACATCTTGAACCATTTTCTGATGGTTTCCCTTGCAGCCTCAAATCCGCCATCATAATAAATTGCGGCAATAAGCGCTTCAACTGTTTCAGCAAGAACTTTCGGCTCTTCACTTGCCCTCTGTTTTTTCTCTCCAATACCTAATTTGATGTCTTGTCCAATCCCAAGGTTCCGACCGATCTCCGCAAGCTTTTCCTCCCTCTCAAGATCTTTTTTCTTGAGAGTTATATCATCTCTTGTATCGCAGCCCGATTTAATCAACAGGTCGACCAGAGCCAGTTTCAAGACCGCATCGCCAAGCGTCCGGTGTATTGTACCTGCCTGAAGCTTCAAGATTCTCCAAACTTCTCAACCTGCCGGAAGGCGCTGATATTGGAAAAGCCATCAATGAAGCCATGCGCGCCATCGAAGAACTTACGCGCCATCGAAGAACTTACGCGCGACCGCAGCGTCATGAGTCCGTCGAATGCCAACCGTGAGGTTTATAGATCGCTCAAGAACGGCGTGAAAGTTTCGTTCCGGGGTAAAGAAAATGAAGAGATAGTTAGAAATGTACAGGTAATTGACTGGAACGAGCCTTCCAATAATGACTTCTTCCTTGCGTCGCAGTTCTGGATATAGGGAGATATGTACAAGCGCCGCGCCGACCTTGTTGGCTTTGTCAATGGTCTGCCGCTCATCTTCATCAAGGTAAACCAGAACTTTTTTATTCCCGCAAACATTCTTGAGTATATAATGAGAGTCCTATTAGTCGGAGGCGGCGGACGGGAGCACGCCATTGCAGAAGCCATATCCCGAAGCAGAAGAGACCCGCAGCTTTATGCAGCGATGGGCAAAAAAAATCCCGGAATAGCAGGACTGTGCAAAGAGTTCATTCTTATTAAAGAAACAGACCCCGCAATAGTTGATTTTGCGGTCAGGAACAAAATAGAGCTTGCGATCATTGGTCCAGAGACGCCGCTTG
>JBDROC010000151.1:0-2840 GCA_043810475.1 Methanobacteriota archaeon
AGATACTATTTTATTATATTGTGCAAGTATGGAGTGTTGTGATTATATGCAACCGATGATTTCATGTTAAACCCCGCCAGCGGCGGCGCATCCGCTGGGGTCTGGGGTCGCAACCCCAGCGCTGTAAAGATAATGTTGACCGAAAGTGTTAATAGTACGCTCATCTGCGGTTAATAATTTCCTGCACGCCCAGAAAATTCCAAAATCTTGTCTGCAATGCCTGTAGTGTCATCCAGTCCATAACCTGCTTTCCCCACCACAGCCACCACACTGCAACCCCTCCTGAACAACTCGATATCTTCTTCGGCATCAGCCACGATCATGCGGGGCTTATCAGAGAGCGTGAAGCCATCAGCAAGCACGATATCGTTATCTGAAAAGTACTTTTCACAGATCTCATCAATTCCCATTTCCTTTTCAACGCTTTTGATCAAAGCAAATTTCACCGACGAGGATATCGCCACGGTATCAGCCCCTGCCTTTGCGTATTTCCAGGTATCCTTGCCTTCAATGTCCATCTCAAAATCGCCATGTTTATGATATTTCAGCGCTCCCACCCGCAGATCACGGGATTTGAGTTCTTTAATAAGCCCCCCCATCAGTCCTGATCTATCGGTTTTGCTCTTTCCCACGATGCAGACAACCTTCATGACAGCCTCTCAGGATGTGTGAACACCGAGAGCTTATCATTTGAAACAAAACATACAAGACAGACCCCGGTGCGTATTGCAGCCTCTACGCCTGTATTCAGGGGCGCTGTCTTTGTAGCAACAAGGGGAATTCCTGCACGCGCCGCTTTCATGACCATTCCTGCTGACTGGCGCCCTGTAGATAATAGAAAATGCTTGCTGACATCGATTCCTTCAAGATACGCCCGCCCCACCACCTTGTCAAAAGCATTATGTCGCCCCACATCTATCGCCTTTACCACGCATTCGCCCATGTTATTAACAAGGCATGCAGCATGCGTCCCGTGCGTCTTTTTATAGATATCAGATTCCAGGAACATGAGGCTCTTTTTTATGGCATTCCGGTTGAAGACCGCGTCAGAATCCACACAGACAGGTTCGAACTCGTCCCAGCGCACACCCACACAACCCGATGAGCGCAGTTCTCGCCAGAGTTCGATATGCTCGGAAGGCTCTATCTCAACATGAATAGTTCTTTCATCAATGTGGATATCTTTTATCTCCTTACGGGATTTCACGATCCCCTCGCAGATAAGATATCCAAGTGCCAGTTCATCAAGCATCTCCGGTGTAGCAAGTATGGCTGCCATGTGTACCCTGTTCACGAACAGGTCAATGGTATCCTCGACTGCCACAGGGTATGAAACTGTTACCTGTCCTTCACCAAATTCTGTTGCCTGGTAGTTCTTTGTGTACATATTATCTTGATAATTTCTGTATATCATCGTTAGTATTGATATTAAAAAATGTTCGGAGGTCAGGGTCCAACTTCCTGACATCATCCATCGGGACATAGTTCACCTTCATCTTAAATACGGGAGAGAGGATGATCGTCTCGCCCCGCTCTATTGCCTTTTTTGTTTCATGGATCATGGGCACGCATCTGTAAACCGCATGCAACGGTTCAAGAAACCCGTCTTCCCGTCTCGGTATGGCAGCATCATAGTTCTCACTTCTCCTGAAAAGCAACCGCACAACATTCTCGTTAATAAAAGGCATATCGCACGCCGCAATAAAACAGTATTCATCCTCACATGCAGAAAGACCGGAAAGGATGCCCGACATCGGTCCTGTATTTTTATGGCTATCGTACGCAAACCTGTATTCCCGGCTCAGAGCAGCCTTCAGCAGTTCTCCCTGCGCCCTGTCGCGCACGGATATGATTATGCTGTCAACTACTTTCTCAAGCCTCTCTATTATCAATGCAATAAGCGTTTTCCCGTTTATATCGATAAGGGCTTTTTCCCGGAATCCTAGCCTGCTGCCCATGCCGCCTGCGAGGATAAGAGCTGAATACGGCATTTAAATATGCCCTGCCTCTTTCATGCTAAAATGTCGCCCATCGCCTATTATGACATGATCGAGCACATCGATCCCCATTATTTTACCGGTCTCTGCCAGTTTCTTTGTTATCTCGATGTCTTCCCTGCTTGGCGTTGGATCGCCTGAGGGGTGGTTGTGCACCACGATTATGTGCGCTGCGGATTCTGCCAGAGCCATCTTGAAAACCTCCCTGGGATGGACGATATTGGCGTTAAGCGAGCCTATAGAGATGGTTTCTTCTTTTATTATCTGGTTCTTGGTGTCAAGACAGAGTTCGATGAACATTTCTTTTTTCTGTTCTCTCAATCTGGGGTATATCCGCCTGTACACGTCTTCGGGCGAGTTGATCTTTTGCTTTGACTCTTCACTGAATGTTTCAAGCCTCCGTGCGATCTCAAAGCAGGCTGCGATCTGCGCGGCTTTGCTTTCCTTAATACCATGTATCTCAGTCAGCCTGGCAATATTTGTCTGGGAAAGCTGCTTGAGGTTATACATCGACAACAGTCTCTGGGACAGGTTTATTACGTTCTCCTGCTTCGTTCCTGTCCTCAAAATTATTGCCAGGAGTTCTGAATCTGCAAGTGAGGCAGCCCCGCTCTTCAGTAGTCTCTCCCTTGGTCTCTCCTCTTTTTGCATGTCAAGTATCCTGACTTTGTATTCCTGCATAGATCCCACAATTGTTTTTGGGGATTAAAACCTTTCTAATTGACCTGCTCAAGCTTTGATTATTTTTACATGTACTGTGCGGTTTCTTGGCCCATCAAGCTCTACGAAAAATATGCTCTGCCAGGTGCCAAGAACAAGATGCCCGTCCTCAATTGGTATCGT
>JBDROC010000152.1:0-20513 GCA_043810475.1 Methanobacteriota archaeon
TCGAAATCGATTAAAAATTAGAATAAATATTTACGGGCATATTGCAATAATCAAAATGCTCAGAACGAATTTGTTGATTTTAGTCAATATGATAATGATGACAATTATTATTTATTTCTCCAATAGAAATAAAGGGGTTGAATAAATGTTTGAAATAATAAATACTCCCGGCAGTATTGCAAAGAATTTCTTACTCACATATCCTCGAAAAATGCGATTCACTGCTTGAAAATAGCTCCCTTGTCAGCTGAGCTCACAAGCCTCTGGTACCTTGCAAGATATCCTTTCGTTACTTTCGGAGCTGGAGCTTTCCAGGCTTTTCTGCGCTTGTCAATCTCTTCCTTCGATACTTTCAGGTTCAGCAAGCGCGCGGGGATATCGATCTCAATTATATCGCCATCCTGCACAAGCGCGATAGGTCCTCCCTCTGCTGCTTCTGGTGAGACATGGCCTATGCAGGGCCCCCTTGTCCCACCTGAGAACCGCCCGTCTGTGACAAGTGCCACTAACTCCATTAAACCCATCCCGGCTATCGCTGCTGTCGGTGAGAGCATCTCTCTCATCCCTGGCCCGCCTTTTGGACCTTCATAACGGATTATTATGCAGTCTCCTGCCTTGATCTTATTGTCCATTATAGCCTTCATAGAAAGTTCCTCGCTGTCAAAGACCCTTGCCTTTCCAGAGAATTTTTGCATCTTCTGGCTTACTGCGGTCTGTTTTATCACAGAACCCTGCGGAGCAAGACTACCACGCAGCACAGCAATCCCTCCTTCAGAATGCACAGGCGAATCAATTGTCGCGATTATCTCTTTATTGGCTCGAGGATTTATGATTATATACTCCATCAGGTTCTCTTCCAGGCTTTTTCCCGTTACGGTCAATGTATCCATATCGAGAGCATCCTTCAGTCGCTGCTGTATAGCGGGAACGCCTCCAGCGCGCTCGAAATCGATGAGGTACCAGTTGCCCCCTGGTCTAAGGTTAATGAGATGAGGGGTCTCAATGCTGAGTTCATCGAACCTTGAAAGAGGAAGGTCCAGCCCAAATTCTGCAGCTATTGCAGGCAGGTGGAGCGCAGTATTCGTGCTGCCCCCGATAGCCATATCTACACGAATAGCATTGTCGAGCGAAACCTGTGTGACAATCTTATCTGGAGTTATTCCCTTTTTTACAAGTTCAAGGATCTTCATACCGGATTGCTTTGCTATCCTCGTCTTTTTAGCATCAACTGCATGCGCAGTACCGCATCCAGGAAGGCTCATTCCAAGCGCCTCTGTTACGCATGCCATGGTATTTGCCGTGAACAGCCCTGCGCAAGAACCAGCACCGCAGCATGAGCCGTCCTCAAGGTTCTTAAGTTCCTGCTCTGTTATTTTA
The DNA here is from genome assembly GCA_043810475.1 of Methanobacteriota archaeon. GTDB lineage: Archaea > Halobacteriota > Methanosarcinia > Methanosarcinales > Methanoperedenaceae > Methanoperedens. The sequence continues at coordinate 1,378 of JBDROC010000152.1, forward strand.
TTATTTCTTCGAGCTCCAACCGCTTCGAAAAGTGATATAACATCCCGCGGCTCATCGCCCACGATACCGGGCATCATGGGCCCTCCCGTGACCACGATCGTGGGGATATCGAGCCTCCCTGATGCCATCAAATGACCCGGAACTATCTTGTCGCATGTGGGTATCATTACCATGCCGTCGAACTGGTGCGCCTCGACCATTAGCTCGATGCTGTCAGCTATTATTTCCCTGCTCGGAAGGGAGTTCTTCATCCCATTATGCCCCATCGCGATGCCATCACAGATCCCTATGGTATTAAACTCAAATGGCACCCCTCCAGCCATCCTGATACCTGCTTTTACCGCCTCAGCAAGCTTATCAAGGTGAATGTGCCCCGGTATCACCTCGTTCCATGAATTTACCACACCAATGAACGGCAGCTCCATTTCCTCATCCGTCAGCCCCACAGCTTTTAACAGGGACCTGTGCGGGGCACGCTCAAGTCCTTTCTTGATGTTATCGCTTCTCATGGTAACCGTCTGTTACACGACATCAATTATTTTAAATGTTCCGTTCAACAAGTATTAAGTCCATAGTAAATAAGATATAATGCACATTATTCCTCACTTTCTGGGGATATGCTATGGATTTTTTGAAGCTCTTCTGCATTAAGCATTTTGTCAATGTTCAGCAAAATTAACAACCGATTCTCGAGTTTACCAACACCTTCAATATATTCTAACTGTACCTTACTTGTAATTAAAGGTGACGGAGGTTCCACATCTTTACTGGATATGCGCAGGACTCCACTCACAGATTCCACTATGAAACCCATCACCGTACTATCGATGTCTACTACTATTATGCGAGTATTCGCATTGTATTCCCTGCACCCTATACCCATTATGACATTAAGGCTTATCACAACAATAATTCGCCCTCTGAGATTTATGACACCTTTAACAAAAGATGGTGCCCTGGGAATCTCGGTGATGTTGGGCATTCGGATGATCTCCCGTACCTTCTTGATCTCAATACCGAACTCCTCTGATCCAATATTAAAGATGACGAGTTGGAGTTCTCCACGGGTATCTGTTTTCGTCATCATATTTGTATGTAAATCTATCATTCTTTCCACATCTTAATAAGCATCATTTCACCTTTTCTGCTGATCCCCTGGGTTCATATTTCACAGGAGCGCCTGCTTGTTCAAAAGAGGATACCTCTCCAAGATTGAATTTCCCGACCTCGGCTAATAGTTCGTTTGCAAGGTTTGCCAGTTCCTGAGCTACATTCGCCAGCTGATCCATTGATGCCGTCTGCTCCTGTGCTGCAGCTGAAGCTTCCTCTGTACTGGCAGCAGATTCCTGGCTCACGGCAGATACTTCCTCTACTGAAGCAGTGACCTCTTCTACAGAGGCTGACTGTTCTTGTGTTGCAGCAGCGATCTCCTGCATCATGGATGCCACGCCTCCGACAGCCTGAACAATGCTGTTGATGGAAGAGATCACTTCATTTATTGTCTTTACCCCATCACCTACCGATTTCGTGCCCTGCTCCATGCTTGATACGGCATTTTTTGTGCCCTGCTGAATTTCTTTTATGATCTTTATGATCTGGACTGATGCATTTCTCGATCCCTCAGCAAGTTTGCGTACTTCATCTGCAACGACCGCAAAACCCCTTCCATGTTCACCAGCGCGCGCTGCCTCAATGGCCGCATTCAGAGCAAGAAGGTTTGTCTGATCCGCAATATTGGTTATCATTTCGACAATTTCACCGATTTGCTGGGATTTGGTATCAAGCTCTTTAATTATTGAAGATGAGTTATCAACATTTGACCGTATCTCGGACATCTTACCTGATACCACATCTGACATCTTTCCGACTTCCTGCGCCGTTTTGCTCACATTATTTGCCCCTTCAGCTGCTTTCTGAGCATTTGCCGCAACCTGTTGTACGCTCTTAGACATATCTTTCATGGCACGGCTGATCTCTACCACCCTGGTAGACTGCGCGGTTACGCCTGCTGCGATATCATGAGATGTCGTGTATATCTGGTCAGTGGATGCTTTCAGCTCCTCGCTTGATGCAGAGAGTCCCTGGGCAGTGGAGGCAACAATTATTGAAGAGTTCCGTACCTTTCGAAGGACGTCTTTTGAGTTGTCGATTACTGCCTGAATAGCCCTGGAGATTTGTCCCAGTTCGTCCTTAGAATCGTTCTTCATCTGTATTGTAAGGTCGCCTTCTGCAAGTTCATTAGAAGCGTGGAGAATATTGTTCACAGGTATGGTGATAGAACGGGTTAAGCCAATGCACATCAGGATAGAAGAAACTATTGCAAAGATCATGAAGAGAATAAGCATAAATTTTGGGTCTATGATGGTACTGATACTCTCACCATAAAGCCCAATGTAACCGACTATGAGCAACAATACATCGACTACAAAAAAGCTATAAGCTATTTTCATCCCAAATTTGAACTTATTAAGGGTCAGTTCATTTGCCTTATCCATAATGTCCATGAAATTCATATTGGCCTCTAACATTTTCGAAAATTATTATATTTTAAAAATGAAATCACCAGGCTATATACAGATTTGTGAAAAAAGTGTGAATTATTTTTTTTAAAAGGAAGGTTTAAATACTAATTATGCTTATCATAATAATCATAAATATTATTTATTTAAGGTGAAAGAATGTTGAGAAAGAATGTATCAATCAGTGATGCACATCTGAGACTTCTTGATCCTTTGCTGAAAAAACATCAGGGTAATCTGTCCGCTGCAATGCGTGATATCATTGATTTCACGGGTTTTGTTACAGAGAATATGGGAAGTCTTGAAAAGGCAAGGGACCTTTTGAAAGAGAAAAATCGTGTAAAGGAACAGACAATGCACCGCATCTACGGCATTACCATCCCTCTCACGATGTTCCAGTGGTTATTGGCAGATAGAAAAACCTGTCTTCCATCATTGAACAACGCCATGCAGCTCTTCACCCGACATGATGATATCAATATGTATGATGTTAAAGATCTGAATAATATATTCAATGAAGAACTATCGTTCCTTAACTGGCCGGTAAAGGTGACATTCAGCAATGATGATGGAAAGGTTGGAATTCAAATAACAGGCATGGATCAAGAAATCAATAAGTTCTGTGCCATTCTCGTAGCAATGTTCTTCGCAAAAAATAAAAATCCACAAAAAATAAGCATTTTAATGATATACCCGGCATCCATTTATATGGGAATTACAGAAGCAATCAGTTCAGAAGAAGCAATTCTAACCATTCACAAAAAAATTTCAAATCAAGATAATATCCAAAATCTGGATCAATTGATGCATATTGAAAGTTAAAAATAAGGCTTTTTAAGGGTTTGTGAATTTCATCCCACTAATACTCATAACTGTGTGATAACCAAATGATACTTAGAATGACAAAAAGTCCAAGTTCCATCCTGATTGTCAACAGCGAACCTGATCTAGCTAACCTTTTTGCTGAAATGGTATCAATGGATGTTGAAAAGTACATAATAAATATGGCGTATACAGGGAAGGAGTGCCTCCAGACACTCGAAAGATATATTCCGGATCTGATATTGATCGATGTTGAACTCAAGGATATGGAGGGTTGGGACTTAATTGAAAAGATAAAAAAATTCAAACCTGATATGTCCATAATTGTAATTACAGCAAAGCAACCTCGAATAGAAGATTTTCCGCACCTTTCTGTACTCTGCGATTACATAATGAGACCGGTAACCCTGGATGGTCTGCAGATGGCAGTGAAAGATGCCCTGGAAGTTCCGCGTATCCTCGATAGATGTATCGAGAACCTGAAGAACGCCAGGGATAAAGAAGAAATCCTGAGTCATATAATGGAAAATATCAGGATAATAAAGCAGAGCATTATCGACAGGAAACTTCTCGTTCTCTTGAGGCAGATTTATCCAACTGATAATGACCCGACTATAAAACAATTTCTCGATAATTTGAGAAAAAAACTTGATGCAGCTCATAATGAGATAGAATCATTTATTAGTCAGGAATGTCTATTAAATCATATAAAGATATAAATAAATATTTAGAAGGAGGAAAATGCCAGGTGAAATACTGATCGTGGATGATGCAGCATTCATGCGAATGATACTAAAAAAGATCATAGCACCCACAGGAAACGAAGTGATAGAAGCAGTAGATGGCTTGGACGGCGTGTCCAAATACAAAGAGCATAAACCAAATCTGGTGATGCTTGATATAATAATGCCAAATATGGATGGAATCGAATGTTTGAAACAGATCATGGCACTCGATAAGAATGCAAAAATTGTGATGTGCAGCTCCATAGGCCAGCAATCTGTAGTAAATGATGCTATCAGGATAGGGGCGAGAGATTTCATCGTCAAGCCGTTTGATGCTGCAAAAGTCCTGGAATGTATAACCAGGAATCTGCAATAGGTCAAAATGAATGTCAAGAATAAAAGTACTGGTCGTGGATGACTCTGCGCTTATGAGGAAAATCATCACAGATATGCTGGTATCAGATCCTGAGATAGAGGTTATCGGGAAAGCACATAACGGGAAGGATGCTATAGAAAAAGTAAGCAGGCTCAAACCAGATGTTGTCATAATGGACATCGAAATGCCAGTTCTCGATGGCTTGCAAGTACTTGGATATATCATGAGCGAGTGTCCTGCGCCAGTTATTATTCTGAGCACTGAAAACTCAGCAGATATGACGATCACTGCCTTTCAATACGGAGCTGTGGATTTCCTTCAAAAACCATCTGGCAGCATAAGCCTTGACATCACCAGTTTAAAAGATGAACTGATAAAGAAAGTGAAAGCTGCTGCGGGGGTAAAAACAGCCAATCTTGGTTTCATCGAAAAAAAGAAGATACAGGAAAAACTAGAACCTGAGATGGTCAAGAATGAGAGATCCAGAAAAATTGTCGTTATAGGCACTTCAACCGGAGGGCCGCGTGCACTCCAGCAGGTAATACCTTTACTCCCACAGAACCTTGATGCAGCTGTCCTGGTTGTCCAGCATATGCCCCCGGTTTTCACAAAATCACTTGCAGATCGACTGGATAAGCAGTCTTTGATCAAAGTGAGAGAAGCTAAAGAAGGAGATCATGTAGAGCCAGGTACCATTTTTGTAGCCCCTGGTGACTATCATATGACAGTGAAACAGCAAAAAATAGATGGCAAAACAGTTGAAGTAATCTCCCTGAACAGGGATGAAAAGGTTAATGGGGTAAGACCATCTGTGGACGTTCTCCTCAATTCTGTAGCGCAAATATATAGGAAAGATGCGCTCGGTGTGATCCTCACAGGCATGGGTTCCGATGGTTCCAACGGTATCAGGAAAATCAAACAGGCAGGAGGCAAGGTAATTGCAGAGGACGAGTCAACCTGTGTGATCTATGGCATGTCAAGGGCGATTATTGAGCAAAAACTGGCAGATTATATCCTGCCTATCAATCTGATTGCGGAAGGAATAGTACAGAATACTTAGATGGATCTCTATGGACGATATGGTTGAATATAAGGAAATGTATGCTGTTGAATCTGCAGAACATCTTCGGACAATGAATGATGCGCTCTTGAGTCTTGAGAAGGACCCGCAAAACGGTGAAACGATCAATGTCCTTTTCAGGGCTGCACATACTCTTAAAGGAATGTCCGCGACCATGGGGTACACTAATATTGCTGAACTTACCCATAAGATGGAAAACTTGATGGACAGGATACGTAAGAATGAAATGAAGCTTTATCCTGAGGCAATCGACGTTCTGTTTGAAAGCTTTGACATGCTTGAAAAAATGGTTGAGGCACCTGAAGATTCTGCGCAATGTGATATTTCTCCCCTGATCCAAAAACTTGTATTGATGACGAACAGGGAAAATAGCGACATCAAAAAGCCAGACGAAGGTTGTAGGGTCTTCGATGTGACTGTTACGCTTCATGAGTCATGCACATTCAAATCCGCCCGTTCAACAGTTGTCATAAGGAATCTTTCCGAGCTCGGAAAAATCCTTGAAATGAGCCCACCAGCAAGGGATATTGAAGATGAGAGATTTGATAGGGAATTCAGGGTAACCATTTCAACAGAACATGATCCCAGGGATGTGGAGAATGCAATAAAAAGGATATCTGAGATCTCAAAAGTTGAGGTAATACCGAAAGAAGGGCAGCCTTCTGTGTCAGTGATCAAAGATAAAAAAGAAGAGAAAGAAAGGAATAGAGCTGCGGTAAAAAGTGTCCAGACCGTGCGAGTGGGCATCGAACGCTTCGATTCATTGATGAACCTTGTTGGGGAACTTGTAATAAATAAAATACGGTTGATGCAGATCGCATCCGAAAATAATTTTCATATTCTTGAAGAGACTCTTGCAAGTCTTGACCGGTTGACGAATGAGATCCAGGAAGAGGTCATGGCTTGCAGAATGGTACCCCTGGAACAGATATTTAAGCGGTTCCCGAGGATGGTCAGGGATCTTGCACAAAAGGAGGCTAAAGAGATTGAGCTCATTATGACAGGTAGTGATATCGAACTTGACAGGGCAGTGCTGGATGACGTTGGTGACCCTCTTGTCCATATCCTTCGGAACTGCATGGATCACGGCATAGAACCCCCTGAGATCAGAAAACAGCAGGGGAAAAACTCCATGGGAACAATTACATTAACCGCCCGGCGTGAGAAAAGTTATGTTGTCATAGAAATTGAAGACGATGGGAAAGGTATGGATCCTGAAAAGTTCAGGGAAGTTGTGGTAAAGAAGGGTACAATGACAAAAGAAGAAGTCGCCAGGCTCTCTGATACAGAAGTGCTCAACTTTTCATATCTTCCGGGATTTAGCACTGCTGAGAAGGTAACTGAAGTATCAGGTCGGGGGGTGGGTATGGACGTGGTCAAGATAAAAATCGAAAGCATGGGTGGAACAGTAAGGATCGAATCAAAGGTAGGTAAAGGTACAAAAATAACGCTCAAATTGCCTCTTACTGTTGCGATCATTCAATCACAGATGGTGAAGGTAGGCAAGGATATCTATGCGATCCCGATATCCAACGTGATAAGAGGTGTTGCGATAAGAAAAGATCAGATCAAGACTATACGATCTGAAGAAGTTGTAATGGTCAGAGGCGAAGTAGTGCCTCTTGTAAGGCTGCATAAGCTTTTTGGGTTCGATAGCAATGGTTCCAACGAACTTATCGTAGTTGTGGTCGAAAGGAATGGGATCAAGGTCGGACTTGTTGTAGACCAGCTTATCGGCAAGCAGGAAATAATCATCAAGAACCTCGATAACCGTTTTTTAAAGGGTTTGAAAGGTTTCGCTGGCGCAACGATAATGGGCGATGGGAATGTTGCTTTGATACTGGACGTGGGGACTTTGTTATGACGGCATTTTTCGATTTTATAGAGATATGTGAGGATGAAAAAGAATTTACTGACCTAAAAGCCATTATAAAGAAAAAGATCGGTTTTAATTGTGATGAATATAAACAGGCCCATCTGAAACGGAGGCTGGCAGCCAGATTGCGAGTGAACCATTCAGGATCATATAAAGAATATGCTAAGATTCTTCTTGCTGACGAAGAAGAATCCAGGAAATTAAAAGAAACATTAACCGTTAATGTCACGGAATTGTTCAGAAACCCCGAAACATATGAAGCATTCCAGAGGCTTGTACTCCCTGACCTCATTAAAGCTAAAGGAGAGAACAGGACCATAAAGGTCTGGAGCGCTGGATGCTCAAACGGCGAAGAACCATATTCCATAGCGATCATGCTTATCGAGTTTCTTGGCTTATTAGCAAAGAGATATACTATTTCGATCCTGGGCACTGATATAGACGATGACTCTCTTAACAAAGCTGAAAGTGCTGTATTCCACCCAAAACAACTTGAAAAAATTGATAAAAAGAGGATCGGTCGGTTTTTTATTAAAAACAATGATAATTACCAGTTAAAAGAAGATATTCAGAGTATGTTACGTTTCAAACACCATGATATGATCTCATGCCCGGCGATGTTTGGATTCGATATTATATTCTGCAGAAATGTTACCATATATTTTGACAAGAAATTGCAGGAAAGGTTATATTTAAAATTCTATGATTCACTTAATGATGGTGGATATTTTGTGATGGGGAAAACAGAGATGCTGGTTGGACCTGCATGTGATTTGTTTGAACCTGTTAGTTTGAAAGAAAAGATATACCGGAAAATCAGATGATTTTATGGATAAAGAAAAAACACTTACAGAATTTCAGAAAGATGCGCTAAAAGAATTGGGAAGCATCGGGATCGGACAGGCGACTACATCTCTTGCCAAAATGGTCAATCAGAAAGTGGAGATTTCACTGCTTGATATGAAATTTATTCCTTTGATAAAGGTACCTCACCTTATAAAAAATGAAGAACCCATGATCGGAGTAATACAGGAATTAAAAGGAGATTGCAGAGGTTTTCTTCTGCTCTTGCTCTTGAAAGATAGTGCAAAGTCATTAATAAAACTGGTGATGGGAGAGACAAAAGAAACTGACACATTTGATGAAATGGAACAATCAGTCATGAAAGAACTTGGGAACATAATGAACGGTACATACATTTCTGCTCTTTCAAATTTTTTGGAAATTGAGATAGGTCTCTTGCCACCTTTACAGGCATATGATATGGGCGATGCGATCATCAATCAGCTAATAGGTGTGATGAGCCAGGATGCGGATGATGTATTGTTTTTGAAAACAGAATTTGTCATACACTCTGAAAAAGTAAATGGAAAAATACTCATTTTTACCGACCCTCTATCTATCTCAAAGATACTGGATGCGATAAAAAGGATAGCAGAGAAATAAATTGTCATTATGACAAGAGAACCTACATATGTTAGAATCGCAGAACTTGCTGTTACTCGTAATCAAGATGTGCTCATAACAGTGGGTCTTGGTTCATGCGTAGCGATCTCTTTACGTGACCCGGTAATAAGAATTGGCGCACTTGCCCATGTAATGCTTCCCAGCATGAAGAAATCACTGAATAAAGAAAAACCACTGAAATTTGCGGATTCTGCTATTGAAATTGCTGTTCAGGAAATGCTCAAACTGGGGTGCCTTCAAAGGAGAATGGAAGCAAAAATTGCAGGAGGGGCATGCATGTTCCATTTTGGATACAGGAATAACAATATAGGAGCACAAAACGTGGAAGCGGTGAAAAAAAAACTCGATGAGATGAACATCCCTCTCCTGGCCAGCGATACTGGCGGAGAGCATGGCAGAACAGTTATTTTCAAAATAGAAACTGGTGTAATGATCATAAAAAGCGCTTTCCTTGGGGTTAAAGAGATATAATTATTCCATTTTTTTTTCATTTCGTCGTCACGAGCGGGATTAAAAAGGCAAAGGTGCTCCCTTCTCCATACTTGCTCTCAATCTTGATTTTACCACCATGCAGTTCTACCAGCTTCTTTGAAATAGCCAGTCCGAGCCCGGTCCCGCCGTACTTTCTGGATATCCCTTTATCAAGCTGCTCAAATTCTTTAAATAGTTTTTCCATGTCTTCTTCTTTAATCCCTATCCCTTTATCTGAGACCGAGATCATCGCCATATCCCCTGCTTTTTTCGCTGATACTGTAACAATCCCTCCATCTGGTTTGTTGAATTTTACTGCATTGTCAAGAAGATTGAGCAGAATCTGCTTGAATTTCTGTCTGTCAGCCTCAATATGATCTAATTCAGGGTCGATTTCTTTTTTAAGTATTATATTATGCTTCTCTGCATTTGGTTTTATCATTAAAAGGCTCTCATCTATGATCAAAGGCACAGACATTTTCTCTACTGCCATCTCCACTTTCCCAGTCTCTATATTGACCAGGTCGAGAATACCGTTGACAAGGCTGAGCAGATGTTTACCGCTTGTGAGAACATTATCCACAAAATGCCCCTCTTTTTCATTTAAATCACCCTGCTTTAAGAGTTCTGAAAATCCAATAATAGAATTCAGAGGGGTTCTGAGCTCATGGCTCATAACGGCCAGAAATTCCGATTTTGCTCTATTTGCAACCAGAAGGCGCATGTTCTCTAAGTATAATTCTTCTGTTCGCTTGAGTTCACTTAAGTCCTCGACCAGTTCCACAAAACCCACCAGCTTTCCATTCTTATCCTTGGTCAGTGTGAACTGGACTTTTGCAGGAAATTTTTCACCATTCTTCCTGACCATTTCTGCTTCATAAGAGAAACTCCCTTCCTCTAATAGAAAATCAACCACCATCTGCAATCCCCCCATATCTATAAATTCTTTCGTATAGAATATAATTATATTTTCTTTATTAATAATTTCTTCAGGGGCATAACCGTAGATTTTGTGAGCACCCTCGTTGTAGGCAATCACATTCCCATCAAAATCAGCTGCAATAACTCCATATCCTGTGAGATTCTCAAATACAGCCCTTAGAAAATCCGTATTTTCCCAGAGTTCTCTTCGTCTTTCCTCGATCAATTTTTCATTACTGGTTCCTATCTGCATACCTATAAAATGTTTTTTTTCTGCTTTGCAATTGCTAAGAGAGCTCCAGAGAAAATTCGCTGGTGTCTGCCATCAGTCCTTGTAACATCCCATTTTATGATTATTTTCTATCACATAATTATAATCATTCTAATCATATATATAGCTTGACATTGTCACTTGTCCTTATTGCTTGTAACCTTTCTGGGAATCTTTATATCTATGTGCCACAATTATAAACTACTATATCGGAGGATGGAATTATGCGAGGATATGATGACGACAGTAATACAAAAGTTTTTATTGCTATTGCATTGATAGGAGGACTTATTGTTGGAGCCGGTTTTAACGGAATAATTGGTATTGTTTTACCGGGGTCTCCGCAGTTGAACGTAATAAGCATTCCGGACAATATCGGTGCAGGCAAGATAACAAATGTCAAGTTCATAACTATAAGCAAGAGCGCCGCACTGGGCAATGTAAATATCACGCTTTCAGGTGCTGCAGTAGGTCGCGGAACAACAGATGAAAATGGAATGCTTGAGCTTGCGGTGAATGCAACAACAAACGGCAGCATTAGTGTGTTGGCGTCAAGACCGGGATATCAAAATGCTACTTCATTTATTACAGCCACACCAAAGCTGGATGTGGGCACTTCACCATCCTCAATAACCTCTGGAACAGACACTTTTGTTACATTTACGGTAATGAGCATGGGTAAACCTGTTGCAGGAATTGCGATAAATATTTCAGGAGCCGGTATATCTTTTGAAGGAATTACAGATTCCAGTGGTCAGGTCATAAAGCAGCTCAATGCTCCGAGCACAGGAAAAGTTGTTGTGACCGCAATAAAAGAAGGATACACTGATGGTTCTGCTGTTCTAACATCGACTAGCCAGCAGGTACTTGGCGTTTCTGCAAGCCACAATACGCTCATTGTCAATGTGCCGGTCTATGTAACATTTACAGTAACAGCTGGTGGTTCCCCTGTTGGCGATGCAGGAATAAGCATAAGCGGCGCTGCAACCGGAGACGGTATCACAAACCCGGATGGAAAGACGATCATTTTAGTGACCCCACACATGACTGGCACCATAACGGTATCTGCGAGCAAGACTGGATTCGTGAGCGGGTCAAGCACGATCACCTCTACAGGCACGCAATCGCTGTCAGTTTCGTCGTCCCCATCGTCAATAACAGCAGCAACTCCTGCCTTCGTGACATTTACCGTGAAAAGCGGCAATAACTTCATCAGCGAAGCCACGGTAACGCTCACTGGAGCAGCGAGCGGGAATGGAGTTACGAACCAGAACGGCATCGCTATCATACAGGTAAATTCGGCCGGACCTGGCACAATAACTGCGACAGCGTCAAGGACAGGATTCACTGCTGGCAGCACTACGTTATCTGCTGTAGGTCAGCAGACCCTGAGCGTGAGCGCATCTCCTTCCAATGTCACCAACGGTGTGGCTACTTTTGTAACTTTTACAGTAAAAAGCAGCAATAATCCTGTAAGCGGCGCGACTGTTAGCGTGTATGGCGGCGGCATAACAGCGGATGGTATGACGAACACTGCTGGTCAGGTGACACTGCAACTTACAGCCTCTGGCACCGGGACGATAAATGTGGCTGCGCGCAAAGAAGGGTACACTGAAGGGATCATGACGCTGGCGCATTAATTTTTTTTTAAAAAAATTATAAATATGCCTTAGAGCAAATCTTATATAGAACCACAAACATTGAGAATGCCCCGTACAAGCGTAATTTGTACATACAATTGAAAATTAAGATAAAATTTTAAGGAGGTTATTTATGGCAGGACAATTAGGAGGACAGCCTATCTTTATTTTAAGAGAAGGCAGTCAGAGAACAAAAGGAAGAGAAGCTCAGAACAACAATATCATGGCAGCCAAAGCAGTAGCTGCGGCAGTAAGAACAACCCTTGGACCAAAGGGTATGGATAAAATGCTCGTGGATTCGCTTGGCGACATCGTGATCACGAACGATGGCGCAACCATCTTGAAAGAGATGGATATCGAGCACCCGGCAGCCAAGATGATAGTAGAAGTCGCAAAGACCCAGGACGATGAGGTCGGTGACGGCACTACCACGGCAGCAGTGCTCGCAGGAGAGTTCTTGAAGAACGCAGAAGAACTCCTTGAGCAAAACGTTCATCCAACAGTGATCGCTAACGGATACAGGCTTGCGGCTGCAAAAGCCAAAGAGATCCTGAAGACCCTTGCAGTTAAGGTTAACGTTGATGACAGGGACATGCTGTTGAAAATCGCAGCGACCGCAATAACCGGAAAGGGAGCAGAGGCACAGAGGGACGTGTTCACCAACCTTACAGTTGATGCAGTGCTGTCAGTCGTTGATACCGAAAACGGAAAGCGCACGGTCGATGTCGATGATATCAAAGTCGAGAAGAAAGTGGGCGGAAGCATCGAAGCATCCGAACTTATCAAAGGCATGGTCATTGACAAAGAAAGAGTGCACACCAACATGCCAAAGAAGATCACCAATGCAAAGATACTCCTTATCAACGAAGCGCTTGAGATCAAGAAGACCGAAGTTGATGCAGAGATCCAGATCAAATCCCCTGACCAGCTCCAGTTATTCCTTGACCAGGAAGAGCAGATGCTTCATGACATGGTAAACAAGGTCATTAAGAGCGGTGCAAATGTCGTATTCGTTCAGAAAGGAATAGATGATATCGCACAGCATTATCTTGCAAAAGCCGGCGTATATGCAGCAAGGCGCGTCAAGAAGAGCGATATGGAGAAACTCTCACGCGCAACAGGCGCAAAGATCCTTACAAGCCTGAAAGAGATCGAAGCCGCAGACCTTGGCAAAGCAGGTCTTGTGGAAGAGAAGAAGATCGGCGATGAGGCAATGACCTTTGTCATGGAATGCCACAATCCTAAGTCAGTCTCAATTATCCTTCACGGCGGAACAGAACACGTTGTGGATGAAGCCGAGCGCGCGCTGCATGATGCGCTGCGTGTAGTTGGCGTTGCTATCGAGGATGAAAAGCTCGTAGCAGGCGGCGGCTCACCAGAGATCGAGCTTTCACTGCGCCTTCGCGAGTATGCAGCTACCCTGTCAGGCAGGGAACAGCTTGCAGTCACAAAGTTTGCAGAAGCGCTTGAAGTGATCCCCAGGTCACTTGCAGAGAATGCAGGTCTTGACCCCATCAACATGATCGCAGAGATGCGAAGCCAGCATGAGAAGGGCAACAAGACAGCAGGTCTTAATGTGTTCACAGGTAAAGTCGTGGACATGATGAAGGAAGGCGTTGTCGAGCCGCTGAGGGTAAAGACCCAGGCTATCGATTCAGCCACAGAAGCAGCCACCATGATCCTTCGCATAGACGATGTTCTGTCCAGCAAGTCATCCGGACCACCAGGAGGAATGCCTGGAGGCATGGGTGGCATGGGCGGAATGGACGGTATGGATTAAGTGGGCAACACCCACTTCTTTTTTTTAATATGCGGTTAATTAATCTAAAGTCAGAGGGAGTTTCTGATGGAATTTCTTGATACTTCTGCTCATACGAAAGAAGAAAGCGTCAAATTACTCGCAAAAGAACTGGAAGAGCATCCAATATTAATATTGATCGGACCGCAGGGTGTTGGAAAAACCACACTTGCCATACAGCTCCTTTCTGAAAATGTGGGCGCTTATTTTGAGGGCAGGGCGCGCGCAGCCCAGCCTGTAGTGTTGATAAGCAAAGATCTCGTTGAGAAAATGAAACATGAGCTTTATGAAAAACGAAAGCTTCCGATCTTTGATGAAGATGAACCCATATATGTTGATGTTTCTGTCTACGACCATGTTAAAATGCTTGTTGAGAATATATTTGATGTCATGGAACTTGGTGAGCCTGAACTTATCAGGCAGTTATCCCTGCTGACAAAAAAATTAGGGACAGTTCCTGAAGCCATTGAACTTATCTCAAGCGATGAAGTGCTTGTGAAAAGAAGGCTATTGCGTCATATTGATGCAAAAGAACGGTTATCAACTCTTCTTGAAAAGGAAAAAAAGTACGGGATAGAATCTAATCTCTGGGGCATCCAGGGAGCAAGAGTCACAGATGTAATTAATCGGGAAGGAGTGGTGGATTATGATGAAGACCAGATATCAAGGACAATAAAGGATTTTGACAGGATCATCCCGACAAAAGATATGACCGTTCCTGACTGCATTGCAAAAATGATGGAAATATCAATTAATGACAACAAGGAGAGCGGTTTTCTGGTACTTCATAATAACAATGGGGAAACGATAATAAGCGACCTGGTAGTCGGGAAAACCACAAATTCCCTCATCGGTGTCACGCTGCTTGAGATATATGTGGGCTTCAGGCAGAACAGGTCGCTATACCGTGCCTATAAACATGTCAAAGATGGTAAGCTTGAGATCATCCATTCTTACACGCCAACGCTTCAGGAGATAGAGGTACTTGCCAATCCCTGGATCCCGCCATCCGATGAGCCGACTGAGATAATGTCATCCGCCGATGTTTCGGCTGCGGAAAGGTTCGACATTATTGTGTCTGTGATCGAGGCTGATGGGAAAGTGGAGTCATCGAGCAAGAAGAGGAAACAGGAACTGGAAGCGATTATCGCTGACATCGAAGAGATAGAAGATGTGTAGTATTCACAATATTTCTGGGAAACCAAACCCCAGGTCAATCCACTCTCTCACAACATCCCATACAACCAGGTAAAGCGGGTTATATCCCGCTTATGCCGTAAGATTCCAGTATTACTTCCCCGTTCAGGTGACCTGTGTGATAAGTCTTCCCAGTTTCGAGATCGTTCACTGTTATTTCAGCAGGCGCAAAGACGTTAGCGTCGATCTTGAAGAAATCATATCCTGAATCCTTGAATGTCTTAAAGAATGGTTTTCCATAGTCTTTGGAATTAGAAGAAGGAACACTCTTGAATTTCTCCTCATCCATACCCCTTACAGTAAGGAAGACTGAGCCATAATATATAACGCTGTCATTGGTGCATCCCATTGCTTTCAGGTCGTCTTTGACAACTGGAGCGATCGGCGCGCATCCTGTCCCGCTTATGATCTTTGTTGTGTCATATCCCAGTTCGTTAAGCTTAAATATCGCAGTTTCCACAACGCGCCCTGAAACCTGCACAGAGCCCACTATACTTGCTGTGGGAGCCACAAGTGCGACCACGTTCGATGCGTCGACATGCGATGCCTCTGCGATAGCTTCTATGACCTTCTCGTCAGGCAACTGGTTCGATTCAAGGGCTATGACAGCAAAATCGTAATCATCCTCGTATTTGATGCGTTCGTAGGTCTTTTTCGGTTTAAGAGCAAGTGCCCTTGCAGGACCTGAGCCCATTGCGAAATACTTATCCACGCTGACCCTCCACCCTGCTTTCTGCGAGCCAAGGCATGAGATCGCGGGATGGTCTGTTGTAATATCAACGAACGCAAGCGGGATGTCATTTACTTTATGCACTGATATCGAGCTTGCCCCAAATCCACCCATGCAAATATCTGTGAACATCAGCCCTGCTTCGTATCCTCCATCCACATTCACCCCGCAATCTATGATCTTGCTGCCGTTTTTCAGTTCTATGGTTTTAACTTTGAGTTCCTCTGACCAATCCATCATCTCTTCTGCGATTTCCAATCCTTTTTCGTTGACGCTTAGCAAATGAATCACCACGCAAATCATAGTAGGTTTATAGGACTTATAAGGTTTTTGAAATTATCCCCGATATGTAGAGTCCCGATAGTTAAACTTTAATCCTATGCACAAGAATAGATATTAAAAAAATGGTACACTCGAAGGAGCAGCGGTCATGAAATACCCACCCACTAATCTCATTCATGCTGTCGGTCTTGCTGATGCATGGGCGCAGGCAGTGAACTTTGTTATGAAAAACGGCATGCAGATAAAAACTGAATACGGTCCCATGTCAAGGGACATCTGCTCTGTTATCGAGGTTCGCGAACCGTTCGCAGAGCCAATGCTTCATCCCCAGTTCCCGACAAAGGAACTCCATGTGAAGGAATACCTGAAGCAGTGGGAGAGGGATTATGACTGGAAAAAGCAGGGTTTTGAATATAATTACATGGACAGGCTCATCAATTACCCATCGCGGGGGACGGACGTTGACCAGCTAAAAGCCATACGCGACCTCCTGCCTCAGGGCGTGTCGCGCCGCCGCCAGGCGATAACGTGGATCCCCGAGCGCGACCTTTTCGTGAAAGAGGACCAGCCATGCCTCCAGAGGCTATGGGTAAGGGCGCTTGGGGATGGGAATGCAGAAATGCACTGCATGTGGCGCTCGCGCGACCTTTTTGCCGCGTGGAACAGCAACATGGTAGGCCTTCTCACAATGATAAAACGGGAAGTGCTCGAACCCAACGAACTCACGCTTGTTAAGGTGGTGGATTTCTGCAACTCTCTGCACATATACGAAGCGGACTGGGAGGCTGCATCAAGTGTAAAGCCGCTGCCCAGGAGCCCCCAGATGATGCGTTATTAAGTTCAAACAGGTATAGGGCATTATTTCGCCCTCATACTGTCGTAATTTTTTCCATTTCGTATGAGTAAAAAAAACTACTTCTGCTCGTCATACCCTATCTCTTCTTTTGTCAGGTAGCATGCGGGGTCGTCAGCCCAGACGTTGCCATATATTGCTTCTGCGCGCACCCTGAAGTTCCCGTTGCAAATATCGAACCACTTGCATTTTGCGCACCTGTCAGCATTAGCTTTTATGAGAGCTTTGCGGTTCTTAAGACCCTTCATAAGCTCATTGCTTGTGTCAGTCCAGATCTCGCTGAACTTCCTTTCCTTCACATTGCCAAATGAATAATGCCTCCAGAATTGGTCAGCGTGGACTGAGCCGTCCCAGGATACGCATCCTATGCCTATACCTGTTGAGTTGCCCTGGTTCATCTGCAGGAGTTCGAATACGTCCTTTGCCCGTTTCGGGTCTTCTTTCAGGAGACGGAAGTAAACATAAGGCCCGTCACAGTGGTTGTCAACCGTGAGCACTTCCATCGGGAAACCCCTCTCATGCGCTGCCTTTGTCCTATCCATTATGAGGTCAAGGGTCTTCCTGCTTTCCTCATGCGACAGTTCGTCTTTTACGAGCTTTGACCCGCGCCCTGCATAAACAAGGTGATAGAAGCATACCCGCGGGATCTTCTCTTTTTCAAGAAGGTCAAATATCGCAGGGATGTCCTCGACGTTTTTCTTGTTTATCGTGAACCGAAGACCGACTTTAATACCTTCCGCAAGGCAGTTGCGCATGCCCTGGAGCGCCAGGTCAAAAGCGCCCTGTAAGCCCCGGAATTTATCGTTGGTCTCTTTCATACCGTCCAGGGAAACGCCCACATAGGACAGACCGATCTCCTTTAGAACCTTTGCCATCTTTTTATCAATAAGCGTCCCGTTCGTTGAGATCACTGCGCGCATGCCCTTTGATCTTGCGTACATCGCAAGTTCCGGCAGATCCGGACGCATGATGGGTTCGCCGCCTGAGAATAATATAACAGGCGCGCCGAACTGCGCCAGATCGTCTATGAGTTCCTTTCCCTGCTGCGTTGTCAGTTCATTCGTGTACTCAATGTCCTTTGACTGGGCGTAGCAGTGAACGCATTTAAGGTTGCAGCGCCTTCCCATGTTCCATACGACGACTGGTTTTTTGTCCTTTGAGAATTGAAGCAGATGCGACGGCAGCTTTCCTGATTCACGCCCGTACCTGAGCGCGTCAGAGGGTTCAACAGTCCCGCAGTAAAGTTTTGAAATACCAATCAATTTTTCTCCTGTATTGTTCGAATCATTACGAATTAATTTTATTTAAATATTTTCCTGTATTACTCAAATTCTATGAGCAATCCTTTCTGTTCAACGGATTTGATCCTTATCGAACCTGTGTTTTGGGCGATCTCTTTTTCTATGTGCACAGTAACGCCGCCCTGCCTGAAGGTAACATCACCGGTAAGCTCCTTTTTTACCGGTTTAAGCTCGAACTGCTTGCAGCACCCGCCGCCGCTTGTGAATATCCGCATGGCTTGTGCTTTCTCGCTTTCCAGCGCTTTCTTCATGAACTCGATAGCTTTATCGTCTATAAAAAGATTGTTCATTTTGTCTCAGATACTCTTATTACTGCTTTAATAGATAAAACGCTCATACCGACCTTCTTGTTATAAGGATTGTTGTAACAATTATGTTTTTCTGGGTATCGATATTAGAATTGTGGCATCCACTTTCGCAGTCCACATAGAAAGAGATTCCGGATTAGAACGTGGGGTCAAGGGGTAGAGAACCCTGCGCCCTTCGAGGGCGCAGATGAATCGTACCCCTTGGAACAACACTTTCACACCACTAACAGCAGTGATATATATTCTAAAAATAATGGTGTGACTGAATGCGAAAAACATATCAGTTCAGGATATATCCGGGCAGGAAACAGGAAATTGTCTTTAATAGAACCCTAACCACATGCAGACATCTCTATAACGAAAAACTTGCAGAACGAAAGAAGCAATCAGAACTTAATCGACTCAAGAAAACATTTGATGTATTCCCGTGGGGAAAACCGGAATGGATAAACTATTATGATCAGAAACTCGATTTGACAGCTTCCAAAACTTCTTTCC
>JBDROC010000153.1:0-3480 GCA_043810475.1 Methanobacteriota archaeon
AAAGACAAGCATCATAATGCCCTATCACATAGCTCTTGATACACTTCGCGAATCAAAGCGCACTGTGAAGATAGGCACCACGAACCGGGGGATAGGTTTTGCATATATCGATAAAGTAGGGCGCGACGAGATACAGATGGCTGACATAGTTGATAAAAAGCACTTTGCTAAGCGTCTCGATGAGCTTGCCCCCCAGAAGGAAATGGCTATAAAAGAAATGGGTGGCGACCCGAAAATAGCACGGTCTCAAGTAGATGAATATATTGAGATAGGCAGAAAGTTAAGACCATACATCACAGACGTGTCTCGGGAGATAAACCTTGCATTAAAAGAGGGAAAAAAAGTGCTAGCTGAAGGGGCTCAGGGCTCCCATCTTGACATCATCCACGGCACGCAGAAGTTCGTCACTTCCTCAAGTACGGTAGCTGGCTCAGCCTGCGCAGCGCTCGGTGTCGGTCCCAAAAGAGTTGATAATGTCATTGGTGTCATCAAAGCATATATCACACGCGTGGGAGAAGGACCGCTTCCCACTGAGCAGAATAATTATGTTGGAGAGCACCTGCGCCAGAAAGGTGGGGAGTTCGGCACCACCACAGGTCGCCCCAGGAGATGCGGATGGTTCGACCTACCGCTTGCGAAAAAGTCCATCGACCTGAATGGCTATACAGGGATGGCGCTCACCAAACTTGATGTGCTTGGGGGGCTGGATGTTCTGAAGGTGTGCACGGGATATGAACTGGACGGGAATACGATCGAGTACCCGCCCGAACTTTCGGATGACCTTGCCCGATGCAAACCCGTTTATAGAGAAATTCCAGGCTGGGAAGAGGACATATCTGGAGTGGAAGACATCGGGAGACTTCCAGACAACGCCCAACAATATATTGAATTGCTTGAACAATTAATGGAAGTAAAGATAGAGTATATTTCAGTTGGTCCCGGAAGAAAGCAAACATTTATGAAATAACCTGAATATATATAAAATAGGGAAAATCATGGAAAATAATGTTCGATTAAAGGTATCTGAGGCTGACCAGAGGGATGTCGGAAAGGGCATCGTCAGGATAGATGAGAAGTTCAGGAACGCCATCGGGGTCAATATATTCGATGTGGTAGAGATAAAAGGAGAACACCCTACCTCAGCCATGGTGGGCAGGGCATATCCGCAGGATGAAGGGCTGGATGTCATCAGGATGGACGGGCTGATACGCACAAATGCCAAGACAAGCATAGGAGAATACGTGGAGGTCAGGAAAGTGGAGTGGAAAGAAGCGAAAAAGGTCACTCTTTCACCTGTGATACAGAATATACACATTTATGCGCCAAGCGAGAGCCTGCGCGCCATATTCCATAACAGGACGGTCTCAAAAGGAGATATAATCTCGACCACAAGCGTGCGGAAACCCAGAGAATCCATGGGCAGTGACGTGATGTTCGATCAGATATTCCAGGGTATGTTCCCGTCCTTTGGTCTTGGCGAAATCAAGCTGCAGGTGGTCACAACGACGCCGTCAGGGATAGTTAAGATCACTGATATCACGGAAGTTGATCTGTTGCCTGAGGCAGTTGCACTTGAGCAGGAAATCCCGGAAGTCATGTACGAAGACCTTGGCGGTATTAAGCCTGCGATCACAAAGATCCGCGAGATCATCGAGCTGCCCCTCAAGCACCCCGAACTGTTCAGCCGCCTCGGTATCGATGCTCCAAAGGGAGTGCTGCTGCACGGTCCTCCAGGGACAGGAAAGACCATGCTGGCAAAAGCCGTGGCTAATGAGAGCGATGCGTATTTCAAGATAATCAACGGTCCTGAGATAATGTCAAAATACTATGGTGAGAGCGAGCACAAGCTTCGCGAGGCGTTCGAGGAGGCAGAAAAAAATACTCCAGCGATCATCTTCATCGATGAAATTGACAGCATAGCCCCCAAACGTGCAGAGGTTACTGGCGAGGTGGAGCGTCGCGTGGTTGCTCAATTGCTTGCTCTCATGGATGGACTGAAATCCAGGAAGAACGTGATCGTGATCGGCGCAACGAACCGCCCTGAAGCTCTGGATATGGCGCTTCGCCGTCCAGGCAGGTTTGATCGTGAGATCGAACTGCGGGTGCCTGACCGTGAAGGAAGGCGCGAGATATTCCAGATCCATACACGCGGTATGCCGCTTGCTGAAGATGTCAAGCTTGATGACCTTGCCACCCGCACATACGGGTTCGTGGGCGCTGATATCGCTGCCTTGTGCAGGGAAGCTGCAATGAATTCTCTGCGAAGGGTCCTTCCGGAAATAGATCTTGATATTAAGGAGATACCAAAAGAGACACTTGATAAACTGATAGTAACGCGTTCAGACTTTGAAGTGGTACTGAAAGAGATCCAGCCATCAGCGCTTCGCGAGATACTTTTCGAAGTTCCGAACGTGACATGGGACGATATCGGCGGGCTTGATAAAGTAAAATCCCTGCTTTCCGAGGCTGTGGAATGGCCGCTGCGGTATAGCGAATCGTTCATGCGAATAGGTGTTGAGCCCCCAAAGGGTGTTCTCCTGTATGGACCACCAGGCACAGGAAAGACGCTGCTGGCAAAGGCGATCGCCAATGAAAGCGAGGCAAATTTCATAACTGTCAAGGGCAGCGATATATTATCGAAATGGTACGGTGAATCCGAAAAGCACATTGCTGAGATCTTCAAGAAAGCGCGTCAGGTGGCGCCTTCCATAATATTTCTGGATGAGCTTGACGCGCTTGCACCAATGAGGGGGACTGCACTTGGCGAACCTCATGTGACTGAGCGTATCGTTAACCAGCTTCTGTCAGAGCTTGATGGGCTTGAGGAATTAAGGGGCGTTGTGATCATCAGTGCCACGAATCGACCAGATATAATTGACCCGGCTCTGTTGCGTCCAGGCAGGTTTGATGAGATGATACTCGTACCGGTGCCTGATGTGAAGACAAGGCTTGAGATATTTAAGGTACACACAAAGAAAATGTCGCTTGCAAAGGACGTTGACCTTGAGGAACTCGTTAAACTGACCGACGATTTTACAGGCGCAGATATAGCTTCAGTATGCAAGAAAGCCGGAAGGTTCGCGATGCGTGAGGATATCAACGCTGAAAAAGTGAGGCAGGCGCACTTCCTTGCGTCGATCGAGGATACCGGTCCATCTGTCACACCAGAAACTATGGACTACTATGAAAAGCTTAAAGGGGAGCTTCGAAAGAAGCGCTCGAAACAGATCGAGACAAGACCAGAGATGTATGCATAATGATAAAAGAAGGGGTTCTTTACGATGAGCTGCCCGGTGGTAAAGTAAAATGCAATGTATGCGCCCACAGGTGCACCATCGCCGAAGACAAGACTGGGATATGCAGGACACGAAAGAACATTAGCGGAAAGCTCCACACCCTCATATATAATACCGTATCAAGCGAAGCAGTTGATCCGATCGAGAAAAAACCACTATATCATTTCCTTCCCGGCACGTTCTC
>JBDROC010000154.1:0-4006 GCA_043810475.1 Methanobacteriota archaeon
ATAGTATTTGATATACATGACTACGCAGATAAACATTCGTCTTGATAAACGTCTCGTTCAGGAGATAGATGCACTTGCGCGTATGCTCCATGTCCCCCGGTCTGAGTGGGTGAGATTAAAACTAGCTGAGATGGTTAAAGAAAGCATCCTGAAATACCGTGAGGTACTGGCACTGGAATATTCAATGGGGCACATCTCTTTTGAAGAAATGCAACATGCTCTTGGCAGCGATGCGGAGGATGTTAAATTGGTACATGAGATTACCCGAAAAGGCAAGAAAGAGATGGATAAACTGCTAAAATAATGACACGATTTGCCATCGATACCTGCTCCCTGATAGCACTGTATTATAGTGGTTATCTTGGAGACACTATTAAAGCCCTTAACCTCGTAATAACCAATAAAATCCATTATGAGCTTGAGGAAATGGGAAAATATTCAGATGAAGAGGAATTGGTTGAAGTCGCTATCAAACATGAATGCGATTTTATTGTTTCCGATGATATCCGCGCCATTTCTGTGCTTAAAAGAGCCGGAATTCCACTAATTTTCAGTACTCATCTGCTTTATTACCTCTACAAGAAGGGAAAAGTCTCAAAAGAGGAGGGGTTGATCGCTCTTGAAAAAATGAGAAATCGGCGTACATGGAAGAACAATCTAATATACATAGCAGGGATACAATTGTTCAAATAACATTATTATCCTCTGCAATCTCAGAGCTTTCCGCAATAACTATATTATATTCTCAGTTAATTGGGCAAGCTATGTTCACGATAAAAAATCATCTTGAAGTCAGGAATAATCATCTCATTATAGGCGGCGCTGATACCACAGAACTTGCACAGCAGTACGGCACGCCGCTCTATGTCACCAATGAATCTCGCATCATCGAGAATTTCTCTGCATACAGGAAAGCATTTCCAGATGCGGATATCTATTATGCAGCCAAAGCCAACGGCAGTTTCGCTATTTTGAGGGTGCTTGCAAAGCAGGGCGCAGGCGCTGATGTGTTCAGCTACGGAGAACTTTATATGGCGCTCCTTGCTGGTATCCCGCGAGAAAAAATCCTTTTCAACGGGAATTCAAAGACAGACTTTGAACTCCAGAAAGCCGTAGAACTGGGAGTAAAAGTATCAGTCGATTCGCGGGATGAACTGTATACCCTGTCAGAGATAGCTGAAAACACGGGAAAAACCGCTCAGATAGCATTCCGCGTTAACCCCGATGTCTCTCCGAAGACGCATCCAAAGATCGCGACCGGTCTCAGTTCCTCCAAGTTTGGGATACCTTCTGGTGAGGTCGTCGATATATACAGCGAAGCTTCAAAGCTCCCCGGCGTCTCACCCTGCGGCATACACTGCCATATAGGCTCGCAGATACTTGATACATCTCCATTTACAGAAGCAACGCACAAGATGATGGATCTTGTGGAAAAAGTGGTTGAACTTGGGATAGATCTTGAATTCGTTGATATGGGTTCGGGTCTGGGGATACCATATAAGAAAGATGAAAAAGCCCCAAGCCCGCGCGACCATGCGAATGCGATACTTCCTTTATTTAATGAAAGGACAGAGGCTCTTGGAATTTCCCCAAAACTCATCCTTGAGCCTGGACGCTATATTGTTGGCGATACCACTATACTTCTGACCCGTGTCAATACAATAAAAAAAGCCGCAAAGAATTTTGCGGGCGTTGATGCTGGATTTAACCTCCTTGTCCGTCCCACGATGTACGATTCTTACCATTATGCAGTCGTTGCTAACAAAGCAGCAACAAAACCTGAAGAGACATACACCATCGTTGGACCGATATGCGAGACCGGGGACATCTTAACAAAAGACAGGGAGCTTCCCTGTATTGAAAAAGGCGACCTCATTGCCCTGCTCGATGCCGGAGCATATGGATTCAGTATGAGCAGCCAGTACAACGGCAGACCGCGATGCGCTGAGGTTCTTGTAAAAGACGGGAACTCCGATGTCATAAGAAGCGCCGAGGACGTGGGCGACCTGTTAGGGAAACAGAAGCTTCCGGCACGATTGATGTGATTTAATCGAACAGGGATTATACGGATTATATCTCGATCCTTGTTCTTTCCACCGGAACAAGCCCGCAGCACATGCCGTAATAATTTATCTCAAATCCGTTCTCCCTGGCAAACCTCGCGGTACTGACCGTCGGCGCCGCTATCCCGCTCACCCCGCATTTCATGGCGATCATCTCGATCTTCTCCCTGTCCTTCCCACTTGAATGGGCACAGCCCAGCACGACGGGGGTTCCAGGGAACATTTCCACTGCTTTCGTTATAACCTTTTCAAAATCAGAAAGCCTGGGTTTTATATGAGCCATCTGCGTGCCTGGCACAGGCATTAGACCTGTAATGATCACTGTGGCTGGCTTTACCTCACGTATCATCTCAAGCGCGCGGATTTCACCTCTCAATTCCCCGAAATGCAGCCCCACACATACATGGGGGAATATCATGATACCTGAATCCCTTATTGCGCGAAGGCTCTCAACATAATCCATTTCAGAAACTGAAAGACCATAGACCTCTTTTGCCGTTCCCATATCCCCTATCACATCAAAACCTATCCCGTCAAGCCCTGATACTCTTAGCGCAGAAGCATCTTCACGGGATATAAAACCTGTATGCGCGATAAGAAGCATCCCAGTTTTTTCTTTGATCGTTTTGATGGCAGGAACAATATCTCTTATGGGCACCCGTCCGCGCTCATCGCAGCCGCCTGTCAGGAGTATGCCTTTGGCTCCCTTTTTATGCAGGGACAGAGCTTTTTTCACCAGTTGATCGCATGTAGTGGCATGAAACAGTGATTCAAGCAATTTCCCCCTGCAATGGAGGCACATGAGAGAACATTTACTACCCGTAATTGAAATTGACGGGAAATAATTTGATGTGATAAAAAAGTTGATTTTCTTTGACTTGGCAGACATGTCCGATCATATTACGCTTCAAGATAAAAAATATATTTATATTTCATCGTAACAATAGGTCAGATGCAAGAATGATCGCACGAAAAAAGGCATCATGATAAAACCCAACTCCATCCTTGAAATAAGCTGCGGAGATCACTCCAGACTATACGAAACAAAAGGCAAGGAGTGGAACCTTTTCGTAGGAATAGACATCAACATGACCCTTTGCAGGCAGGCAAAAAAGCAGGGACTGGAAATCGTCTGCTGCGATGCCTTCAACCTGCCCTTCAAGATAAAATCATTCCAGGACGTGTATGTACAGTGCTACACGGCACTCCTTGAAAAAGATGCTTTCAGCGAGGCGTTCCAGAAAAGCGATTACGATGAGTTCTGCGAGTTCATGGGCAGGGAGATCGACTATGCCTGGCAGATCGTGGAGCCGTTCTACGAACTGCTGATGGATTGCAGGCAGGTCAGCGACCACATAATATGCCTGCCATCATGCAATCTTGAGATGAACAAATATCTTGTTAACGCTGTCAAGAATTTGCCCAGCGTTACCATCGATGTTGATGATCCAAAAAACTGGGGCGGAAAGAAAAAAGCCTGTGTGATGTACCTGGACATCGACTGCACCATACACGTATGATTACAAACATTTTTAACAGGCAAAAATAATATTAAGGTCGATGGTTCGAGTCCTTGCAACCGGTACTTTTGATATTCTGCATCCAGGGCACCTGCGCTATCTTTCAGAGGCAAGAGCGCTTGGAGATGAACTCTATGTTATTGTGGGGCGCGATTCGATGATCAAGCACAAGCCAAAGCCCATTGTCCCGGAAGCCCAGAGGCTGGCGATGGTGCAGGGGCTGCGCATTGTGGATAAGGCGATGTTGGGGAGCGACAGGGATATTTTTGAGCCACTTAGGGAGATAAAACCTGATATCATAGCTCTCGGAAAGAACCAGTTTTTCAATGAAAAAGAACTTCAAGTAAAGTTAAATGCCAGTGGGATAAATGCAAAGGTCATAAGGATACAGTCTTTTGAGCAATGCGAACTGTGCAGTAGCGC
>JBDROC010000155.1:0-2066 GCA_043810475.1 Methanobacteriota archaeon
TATCAAAAGACGGATCTGCCACGAACTATGAAGCAAAGACGGAAGGTTTCTCGCACTTTGCAATAAGCGGAATTAAAACCTCGATAGCCGGAACAACTCCAGGGACAACTTCACCGTCAGAGGTCACAATAACCGAAACTATAGTGACACCTGCAGCTCCTGTCAGTGGTGTAGCTCCGGCTACCAGCCTTTTCATTATACTGGGAGTCATCATTGCGATAGGAATTATTGCATTCCTGTATTTAAGGAAGAAATAGTTCCTCAGAGAAACGAGCAGTTTCTCAATTTGAAGTGTTCTTGACAGAATGATTAATATATCTTCCAATCCTTTTTCAGACGATCAAAATGCCTGTTATTACGTTATATTACGACGATATTGAAGAACTTTCGGGTCTGGATAAGGAAACTATCATTAAAAAGATCCCGATGATGGGATGCGATATCGAACGGATCGAGGAAGACCATGTGGACATCGAGTTCTTCCCGAACAGACCCGACCTTTACAGCCCCGAAGGGGTTGCAAGGGCGATCAGAGGATTCCTGGAGATCGAAACCGGGTTAAGGGAATTTAAGGTAATGCCTTCCGGTATTAAAATTACAAAGGACGCAGGTCTTGAAAACATACGCCCCTATCTTGCCTGCGCCGTTGTCCGCGGTATGAGTTTCAATTCACGCAGCATTGAATCGCTGATGGCTTTGCAGGAGTCGCTCCACTGGGCAGTAGGCAGGAACAGGAAAAAAGTCTCCATTGGTGTGCATGACCTCGGAAGGATCAAACCGCCTTTCCGCTATATCGCGCAGGACCCTGATTTCAGGTTCATGCCTCTTGATTTTACAGAACCCATGACAATGAGGGAGATACTTTTCCGGCACCCCAAGGGTATCAAGTTCGCATACATTCTTGAGAAATTCGATAAATACCCGCTGATCCTTGACGCACAGGACAATGTTCTCTCTTTCCCGCCCATAATAAACGGAGAACTTACGCGGGTAACTGAGGAGACCACTGACCTGTTCATTGAAGTCACCGGTCTTGACCCTGCTGTATCAGTGGCTCTTAACATCGTTGTAGCATCACTGGCTGAGCGCGGAGGGAAGATCGGATCAGTAGCTATAGACGAAAAAATGCATACCCCTCATCTTGAGCCATGGAAAATTGAACTGAAAAGCAGCGAGGTAAAAGATCATCTCGGGTTTATGCTGGCAAATGAAGAGATCGTTCGCTGTCTTGAAAAGATGAGATATGGGGCAAAAGCATCGGAAAATAATATCGAAGTATCAGTCCCTGCCTACCGCTCTGATATCCTTCATAACTGCGATCTGATAGAAGATATCGCTATAGGTTACGGTTTTGATAAGATAAGACCAGAACTTCCCGGGACGCTGACTACAGGAAAAGCTCATCCAATTTCAAAACTCAAAGACTCCATCCGCGAGATAATGGTAGGGCTGGGCTATTTTGAGGTAATGCCGTTCACGCTCACAAGCGAGCGCGTCCAGTTCGATATTATGCGCAGGAGGAAAGCAGAAGGCATCACGAATATAATGTATCCAATAAGTGAAGACCATACCATCGTTCGCCCCACCATCCTTCCTAACCTTCTTGAGATCCTCTCGATAAACAAGCACCGCGAGCTACCGCAAAGGATATTCGAAGTGGGAGAAGTTGTGCTGGACTGCAGGACACAGCAAAGGTTCGGCGCAGTAGCCATCCATCCGCAGGCTAATTTTACTGAGGTACAGGCAGCGGTTGATGCAGTGATGAGGGAGAGACGCATGGGATATGAAGTCGTTGAGTCAAAAGACCCTGCTTTCCTGGAAGGCAGGCGCGCAGATATTATGCAAAATGGTTCAATTGTGGGCGTATTCGGTGAGATACATCCAGAAGTCATCTCAAATTTCGGGCTTGAGCATCCGATAATAGGGTTTGAGATGGGATTGTGACCCAGCGATGTGTGATTTTTATCACCGCAAAGGGCGCAAAGTCCGCAAAGATTAGTTCGGTTTGTTAAGTTTTTGAATATCTGAGGATATTATAGGGGCAGCTTTTGAAGTTAGCAATGTTC
>JBDROC010000156.1:0-3441 GCA_043810475.1 Methanobacteriota archaeon
AAAACTCCCTGCAATAAACGCAACAAGTGCGAAAAACATAGCCACTTTAAAGTATTTTGAGGATGCAGAGGGGTTCTTTTTCAGTATCAGCAGCACAGCATATAAAAAGATGATATCTGCAATACCCACAACAAGAAGATAACTGGTATTGAACAATCCCGTAATGAATGGTACCGGGCTCAGCAGTACTGCAAATATACCGACTCCTGAGGCAATGTATGCTGATGGTCTTTCCCCGATCCTGATAGGAAGGGTGACAGCGCCGTCTTTCCTGTCCCCTTCCATATCCTCTATCGCTTTTACTATCTCCCGTGCAAGCGTGGCGAGCATGGACAGGAAGAATAGGACCCATGTTGCTTCGATGCCTTTTAAGCCGTATGCAGCGCCTCCGAAAAGGAATGTTGAACCAGTGAGGTAGCTCACGCTGAGGTTTCCTACAAAGACTTTTCTTTTCAGGGAAAAGGCATAGAGGTAAAGAAGGAATGAGTTGAATAAAGCAATGAAAAAAGGGATCGAGCCAATAAAATATGAAGCAATGACCCCGCCAGCAAAAAGGAAAATCGAAAACTTATAAACATATCCTTTTTTTAACCTTCCCGAAGGTATGGGGCGGTCGGGGCGGTTCACTGCATCGATGCCTGCATCAAAATAATCATTGATGGCATTTCCCGCTCCCGTGATAAGAAAAACAGTAATAAAAACAGGGATCAATAATATTATCTCACTTATCTCTCCTGGCGCGGCACTCGATGCGCTGTACGCAATTCCTCCCCCGATAACAGCAGCAAGCCCTGCCATTACACAGTTTTTATATCGTATCAGTTCCAGGAATACGTTCATCAATCCCCGCGTCCGGCTTCCAGCATCCTGTCAAGTGCTCGTTTTGCCTTTTTCCTGATGTTCTCCGGGACTTTTATTACATGTTCATTTTTCTCAAGTGCGCGAATGATACTGCCCAGCGTATTCATTTTCATGTTCGGGCAGACTGCATATGCTGTTGCAGGATAAAATTTCTTTTGTGGGTTTTCTTTCCTCATCCTGTGCAAAAGTCCGAGTTCTGTGCCTATGATAAACTCCCTGGCATCCGACTGTGCAGCATATTTAAGCATGCCTGCAGTGCTCAGTACCTTATCAGCAAGTGCTACCACTTCAGGTCTGCATTCAGGATGGACAAGCACCTGTGCTTCTGGATGCCCCTCCATTTCAAGAAGGATGTCACCGGGGAGGATCAAGTGATGGGTGGGGCAGTAGCCGTCCCAGGGGATTATCTTCTTATCAGTATGAGCAGCCACATACAGGGCAAGGTTCCTGTCTGGGACGAATATTATTTCATTTTCATAAAGCGCGTTCACCACCTTAACCGCGTTAGCGGAGGTGCAGCAGATATCGCTTTCCGCCTTCACGGCTGCTGATGTGTTCACATAACATACCACAGCAGCATCTGGATGTTTTTGTTTTTCAAGCTTCAGGGCTTCCGGGGTTATCATGGCAGCCATGGGACACTGCGCGGAAAGTTCGGGCATGAGAACGGTCTTTTCCGGGTTCAGCACAGCCGCGCTTTCGGCCATGAAATCCACACCGCAAAAAACGATCACATCTGCGCCGCTTGCGACCGCTTTCTGGGATAGACCAAAAGAATCGCCCACGAAGTCAGCGGCATCCTGCACATCCGCGCGCTGGTAGTTGTGAGCGAGGATTATTGCATTGCACTTTTTTTTCAGTTGTTTTATCTTTTCGAGTTCGTCCATATTTCTGGTTTAAACATCATTCGATTGCATAAATTGTTTTCTCATCTCTGCGATCGCGTCGATCTCAACTTTTGCGTTTTTAGGAAGCGCTGCAACACATACAGTGGAACGGGCTGGTTTGCCTGAAGAAAAATAGGATGCGTATATCTCGTTCACTTTTGAAAAATCATTAATATCTGTCAGATAGATCGTCGTCTTGACAACACTTTCAAGGCTGCTTCCCGATGCTTCGAGTACACTTTTCAGGTTATCAAGGACCCTTTTTGTCTGGGTCTCTATATCCCCATCAACGAACTGCTGGGTCTTTGGGTCAATCGCTATCTGACCCGATAGAAAGACCATTTTATTTACCTTAATAGCCTGTGAATAAGGACCGATAGCATTCGGCGCTTTGCTCGTATTCACGATTTCCTTAGAGCTCATGAAGCACTATTACTAATATAATTGAATAAAAGCATATCGGATAAATGAAAAACACTTATTTTTTATACTCTCATGCCTTATATCTGTGGCAGAGCCTTAAAAATTCGGCAAAAGAAACAGCCGCAGGATGCGTATGCATATAACTTGCGAGGGTATTGTGCTCCATTAACCCATCCTTTCCATCGTTGATGCCTTTTCCCCGTTTCAATCGATAAGCAAAACTGGCATCTCTGTCGCATTCGGTAACTGAATAATGGAACTCATGACCCCTTATTATTGTGCCTTTTTTCGAAAGTGGAGTATCAGATACGACCTGCGCCTCAGTATAACCCAGTGCCTGAAGCTTATCAGTCATCCTTGAACGTGCCCCGAGGATGCCTGCCATCCTATAAGTACTGTCAGTTTCCAGAGTCTCGCTCAGAAATAGCAGCGCTCCGCATTCCCCGTAAATAGGCATTCCGTTCTCTGCTGCTTTTCTTATCTGTTCGCGCGTTCTTGAGGCTTCAAGCTCTTTTGCGTAGA
This sequence comes from Methanobacteriota archaeon, assembly GCA_043810475.1. GTDB lineage: Archaea > Halobacteriota > Methanosarcinia > Methanosarcinales > Methanoperedenaceae > Methanoperedens. Next base: position 2,694 of record JBDROC010000156.1, read on the forward strand.
GTTCGGGATACCCTCCTCCAAGATATAACCCCTCCACCTTCGGCAGGTCATCGCTCATAGGGCTGAAAAAAACAAGTTCTACTCCCAGTTTTTTGAATGCATCGAGGGAATCCTGATAATAGAAACAGAATGCGCTGTCCTGCGCTATACCTAATCTGACATTGAAGGTCTCATCAGGTTCCATAAGTTCCACATCAGGTGCAGTAAATGTATTCGCAATGTTCTTCACTGCTTCAATGTCGATATGTTTTTCAATGAACTCAGAAAGTGATTTTTCGTCAAGATCGTTCTCCCCAGCCATGTGAAGACCAAGATGTCTCGACGGGATTGATAGTTCCTTATTTTTCGGGAGCGCCCCAATGATCGGGATATTGATCCCGGCGCTGGTAAGTGAATCTCTGATAAGCTTCACATGCCTTTCATTTCCCACATTATTGAGGATAATGCCCTGGATATTGACATTATCGAACTCAGAGAAACCCTTCACTACAGCCGCAAGACTTCGCGATACACCGCGCGCATCGACAACGAGCAGCACAGGCACGTCCAGGATCTTCGCGACATGGGCTGTGCTTGCTATCTCTGTTGAATCAAGACCATCGTAAAGACCCATCACACCCTCTATTATAGAGAAGTCCGCATCTGCTGATGCTCGCCCAAAGGTCTCGATGACGCCCTTTTCACCCATGATAAAGCTGTCCAGGTTCCTGGAAGCCCTGTCGCAAATCCGGGTGTGGTGACCCGGGTC
>JBDROC010000157.1:0-2345 GCA_043810475.1 Methanobacteriota archaeon
TGCTACCTCGATGTCGGTTCTTTCCATCCTGGCCGTGCAGCAGCGGCCAAGGGTGAGGTTGTTCGCCTATTAAAGGAGATCGTGAGCTGGGTTTAGACCGTCGTGAGGCAGGTCGGTTACTATCTATAAGGGGTGTTTTGAAGTCTGAGGGTAAGTTGCATTTAGTACGAGAGGAACTGTGCAACGGTGCCACTGGTGGACCTGTTGTCTGGCAAGGCAACGCAGGGCAGCTACGCACCAAAGGATTAAAGCTGAAAGCATCTAAGCTTGAAACCTAACCTAAAAAGAGACTTCTTTAGGACTCTCGTAAAAGACGAGTTTGATAGAGTCGGGGTGTACGCACCAAGGTGACGAGGTGTTGAGCCCGTCGACTACTAACGTCCTCGCTAGATTTGTTTTGCTACATTCGGGCGATATCCAGATTGTGTTTAACGATGCCTCGGATTTTAATCCGGGGTATTACGTTGTGCCCGCAACAATCCACGTATGCCCGATAGGGCATATGTGTGTGCGCATTGCAGCGGGCGCGACGCTGACAGTCATAAGCGAGTATAGCGGTCAAAGCGACGGGGCAACACCTGTACCCATCCCGAACACAGAAGTTAAGCCCGTCAACGTTCTGCACTGTACTATGATGTGCGAACTCTAGGGAACTGTAGAAAGCTGCTATGCTCACTTATTTCATCTTATTCCAGTTCATTAAAAATCATCTGAGGTTTGAATGAAGCGCTTTTTTCGGACATAGCTCATCTGATAAGTATAAGGTATTTTGTCAGTTCAGTTATCATATCCCCATAAAACACAGCCACGAAAAATCCAAGTGTTATCGGGATCATGAACGGTAGTCCGGGAGTGACCCATACCTCATCTTTTATTAGTCCCTTTTCTGACAGATTTTTCAGTTCTGAAATGACATTTTCATTTATCTCTACCCCGCCCCGCCTGAAACGGAATTTAACCAGTCCATTCTCCTCTTCAAAAGACTGTATTAGCTTGATGTGTTTATCCGCGAGATCTGAGATCCTGGATTTATAGCCAATAAAGATATACAGCGGATTATCGATATGCAAGCCCATCCTGGAAATGTTATACAAAGCCAGTCCGAGCGGCACAACGACTGTCAACAGGACTGCATTACCGAGTATGCCGAATGAGAACAGGTCGATAAGTGGCTTATTGAGTGGAAAATCATACCCAAGAGCATGGATCGCAGGATATGAGGGCAGTATTACAGATATCACGATGAGGGATTTCGCATCAGCGCCGCCGAACGTGCCCATCTGGAAAAGGATGTAGACAAGCACGAATATCAATCCTGCTGAGAGGAATAACAGCATAAGGTACGATGTTCCTTTTGTCAGGATATCATAAAGCACGAATAAAACGCTACCTGCAAGCATCACTATCCATAGTTTATTCGTCACGCGGCGGGTTTTAATATCAGTATAACATGAATATAGCAGGAAAGGCGTACAGAACAATATCTTTAAAATATCCAGCATATTCTTTTAATTATTTTATATACTTAAAATATTATGCGTTCATAAGGCAAAGTATATAGTCAAAAATAGCGATATAATGCCTTTCCATGCCGTCGTGGCTTAGCTCGGCAAAGCGGCTGATTCGTAATCAGCAGATTGAGGGTTCAAATCCCTCCGGCGGCTTAAACTTCAGCATCTATCCGCTGCTCCATGAGATTACTAATAATTTCTAGTAAATTTTAAATACTAAAACCTCATACTATTATTTATGACAACCTCAACGGTTACACGCCATGCGCAAATAACCATCCCAAAAAAGATAAGGGAAGCGCTTGGGATAAGAGAAGGAGACAACGTGGATATATCACTTGACGATGAAAGAATTATTGTAAGGAAATCTTTGCCAAAAATAAAAGAGTTCAATGACTTTCTTCCCAGAGGTTTCGATGTTGTACTGGAAAAGATGAGAAAAGACTCCAGAGAGAGACTTAAAGCTCTGGGTATTTTACCATGAAAATCTTCATAGACACAAGTATCGTTGTGGATATTGAAAGAGAGATCGAAGAAACAAGCAATTTGCTCCAGCATTTGATATTAACGAACCACACTGTCTTTATGAGCACGGTTGTTGCATCAGAGATCTTTACAGGCACTTACCTCAGGCAGGACTACAAAAAAGCCACAAGTAAAGCAAAAGAGCTTTTCTCCTGTTTCCATATCATTCCCCTGGATATGGAAATCGCTGAAACGACTGGCAAAATAAACGCATATCTTATAGCCAATGGTCTCCCTATTGAGTATCAAGATGTGGCTATAGCAGCGACATTTGTGAAGGAGAAAGGGGACTGGCTGCTCACTAAAAAT
>JBDROC010000158.1:0-11660 GCA_043810475.1 Methanobacteriota archaeon
ATAGGGCAGAGGCTCATGTATCCTTTCACCTACTGGGGGCAGCACATACATGTACCTTATCACACGCGCATAATAGTAGATGGAAAGAGCGCTGTTCAGTATCGCTATTATCACGATCACAAGCAGCCATGTGCCCCATGCGGTGCTTGCCGCGCTCACAGCCTCTATCGTGACAGAATAGAACAGCACGAACTTACCTATGAAACCTGCTGATGGGGGTATGCCTGCAAGAGCGAGGAAAAACACGAACAGGGATAACGCGGTTATTGGGGCGCGCTTCCCCAGCCCTGCGAAGTGGGAAATGTCGTCAGTGTTCTTTGCGTTCTTATTATCAGACAGCACCATGTAGCCGACCACTGCCACTGCAATGAACGCCCCGGCTTTCATAAGCGCATGACCAAGGGCAAGAAGCACGCCTCCTGCTATGGACATCTGTGTCATGACTACGAATGCAAGCGCTATGTAGCCTGCCTGGGCTATTGATGAATAAGCAAGCATCCTCTTGATGCTCTTCTGGGAGATCGCTACAATGTTTCCGTATGTCATCGTAATAACTGCCAGGATAGCGAACACTATCTGTATGTCGCCGCGGACTGCCACAAGAGCCAGCACAAGAACCCTGAAGGCTGCTACGAATCCCATCTTCTTTGAGCCTGCTGCAAGGAGAGATGAGACCACTGTAGGAGAGCCTTCGTATGTATCGGGCGCCCACATGTGGAATGGCACAAGCGCCATCTTGAAACCAAAGCCTGCAACAAGGAAGACCATGGCAAGTATATCAAGACCTGTAACAGAGCTTGTCTTGAAGAACGCAAGTATCTCCGGGATATTCGTGCTGCCTGAAACACCGTATACCAGCGACATACCAAAAAGCATCAGCGCTGATGAGACAGAACCTATTATGAAATACTTTAATGCCGCTTCCAGAGATGAGGGGTTCTTTTTCTCAAAGCCTGCAAGAACATACGTTGCCATGCTGGCAAGTTCGAACCCTACGAACAGGGACAGCAGGTCATTCGCTGATGCTACCACCATCATGCCGACCGTGGCAAGGAGGATGAGTGCATAATACTCGTCCTGGTTCCGGTTGTCCTTGAAATATTGTATAGAGGCGATCACTGCAAGCAGCGAGACCACTAAGAATATTATCTTGAATATCTGCGAAAGCGGATCGACCACAATGGCATTGTAGAAGAAAGTTGCTCCCCCCCTGGTGCCGATGGTCAATAGAAGAGATGCGGCAAGTCCTGCTGCCGAGATGTATCCCAATATATTCTTTGACCTGTCGCTTACCAGAAGACCGATCAATATGACTGCCAGTGCCAGTACCGTTAACAGTATCTCTGGCGCAAGTAAAACATAACTCATACTATCACTCCTACAAGACCAGCCGCGTCCCTGACAAGCAGCGTTGCGCTTGTTGTCATCATTTCAAGCACAGGGTTCGGGTTAAGCCCGAAGAATATTATCAAGAGTATAAGCACAGCCATGGAAGCTATCTCATAGTTCGCCCCGTCATGGATATGCCCCAGCTTTTCGTTGAATGTACCGAAAACGGCGCGCTGCATCGCCCATAGATGATAACCCGCTGTGAACACGATGCCAAAGAGCGCAAGTATCACAAATGTCGGCAGATATTCATACGAATTCACAAGTATCAGGAACTCAGCGATGAATCCGCTCATGCCAGGTAATCCAAGCGATGCAAGGAACCCTGCGAGCATGACAAATGTGAGTTTGGGCATGTGCTTTGCTATCCCGCCAAGTTCTCCAATTATCCTTGTACCTGCAGAATGCTGGATAACGCCGCACGACATGAACAATACACATGTGATAAGACCGTGCGAGAACTGCTGGAACATTGCGCCGCTAACAGAGAGCGGAACAAGCGCGGCTGCGCCAAGGGTCACATACCCCATGTGGCTTATGCTTGAATATGCCACCATCTTCTTGAGATCACGCTGCGCAAGGGCAAGGAATGTCCCGTACAGGATACTCAACACACCTATTATTGCCAGCAAAGTTATCATTTTGTTGGGAGAATCCGAAAATGGAAGCAGCGGGACTATTATCCTGAAAAGACCATAGCCGCCCATCTTGAGCAGCAGCGCTGCCAGAATGACGCTACCTGCTGTTGGCGCCTCAACGTGCGCATCAGGAAGCCATGTATGGAATGGCACTGCCGGCATCTTTACTATGAAACCGAACAACAGCGCGATGAATATCGCGTCTTTTATTGTGATCACGTTGGTTATGAGCCATCCGTCCATCAACTGGTAATTCTTGAGCAGGTATGACATATCAAAATAGGGTGTGCCGGATATCTGCCATGCATTGAAATAGAGTGTGAATATCGCAAGCAGCATCACAAGGCTTGCCACATGGGTGTATATAAAGAACTTTATAGCAGCGTAGTCCTTGCGCGGACCGCCCCAGATGCTTATCAGGAAGAACATGGGGATGAGCACTATCTCCCAGAATATGTAGAACACGAAGAAGTCACGCGAAGTGAATACTCCGAGCACTCCTACGAGTTCAAGCATTATGAGACCGTAGAACTTATTCGCCTCTTTTGTCTCACCCCAGGCGAAAATTACTGTGAGCGGTATGACGATACAGGAAAGCAGGAGAAGAGGCATTCCTATGCCATCAACGCCGAAACTGAGGTTTATCCCGAGACTTGGTATCCAGTTATACGATTCCGCAAACTGCATAGTTGTCAATGAACTGTCAAACCTTGACAGCATTATCAAGGAAATAAGAAGCGCGAAGCCGGATGACACAAGAGCCACCACGCGCGCCTGCTCCCTTGTCTTTGTCAGGAAAGCTATGAGCGCTCCGATAAGTGTTATCGCGATCATCAATGAAATATAAGCGGTCATTTAGTTACCTCCGAGTTTGAGAATAAGCAATAACAAGCCTACCCCCAGCAGGGTGATGGAAGCGTAGTTCTGCACCACGCCTGTCTGCAGTTTCCTTGCAACTTCGCCCAGCCAGAATGTTGTTTTGCCAATAATATTATCGATCACAAGTCCATCGATTATCTTCCTGTCCACGAATTCTCCGGACTGCGCCGCGACATCGTGTGTCAGTTTAACGCCGATAATATTCGCGCCAATGGTGGGCTCATAATACCTGTTCAGCAGCAGTTTGTAGAGAGGGTTGTTCGAAGATATGATCTTACTCATGTCAAGCATCCTCTTGTAGTATATCGCATAGGCGATCAGGAAACCAAGCACCCCGACAAGTACTGGGAGCAGGATAACAATAACTGGTGGATGCGCGGCTGCGCCTTCATGTCCTGCCACCTCAACACCCATAAGTTCGAAGTTCGTTTCAAGATAATCGTTGAAATATCCCTGCGTGAACCCGAAGAACAGCGCAAGAATTGCCAGTATAATAAGGGGACGCGTCATTACGTTCGGGGATTCGTGTGGATGCCTTTCTGAACGCGGTTTCCCTGTGAATGCCATGAACCAGAGCCTGAATATGTAGATGGATGTGAGAAGAGCTGCGATCACTGCAAATGCATAAGGAATCATATCCCCGGTGTTTTCCCCGTATTCGAAAGCTCCTTCGATGATCATATCCTTGCTGAAGAAGCCTGCTGTGCCTATGTTAATGAACGGGAGACCTAGGCCTGCAAACGGTATGCCGATACCTGCAAGCGCGAGCGCCGCGATCATCATCGTGGTAGCTGTTATCTTCATCTTCTTGAAAAGTCCGCCCATCTCGCGGATATCGTTCGTGCCCACAGCATGTATCACGCTGCCTGCGCACAGGAAGAGCAGCGCCTTGAAGAAGGCATGGCTTATCAGATGGAACATGGATATCCCGACTGCCTTTGCGCCCAGCACCGCGCCAGCTGTGCCAAGAGCAAGCATCATGTAGCCAAGCTGACTGACTGTGGAGTATGCAAGAATTCTTTTTATATCGTTCATCACAAGTCCCATCGTTGCTGCAAAAAGCGCAGTAAATCCGCCGATATATGCCACTATGAGCAGTGCATCAGGCACATGGGATGGGAATAATGAAGGATAATGCTCACCTAGCGTTGCAGGGGTCAGCGCGAACATGGGGAATGTCCTTGCCACAAGATACACGCCAGCCGTAACCATTGTTGCCGCGTGGATCAATGCTGAAACTGTGGTCGGACCTTCCATTGCATCAGGCAGCCACCCGTGAAGCGGGAACTGGCCGCTCTTTCCAACTGCTCCGCCAAAGAACAGCAGTGTGATAATTGTGAGCTGCGTGGGGTTGATGAGTGCTGCAGCCTCGAACATTGTCTTGAACTGGAGTAGGAAATTCCCGTGTTCAGGGGTGAAACGTCCCTGTGAAATAAGCGCGTTCATGTTAGTATATAGCAGAACAATGCCTGCCAGGAACAGCACATCGCCCACGCGCGTTACAAGGAACGCTTTCTTTGCCGCTGCTGCGGCTGAGGGCTTGTGGTACCAGAATCCTATGAGCAGGAATGAACAAAGCCCCACAAGTTCCCATGCGATGAAGAACTGGAGGATGTTATCAGAAAGTATGACACCCAGCATGGCTGCCGTGAACAGCGAGGTCTCTGCAAAGTACCTCGGTTTTGCCGGGTCGTGTGACATATAACCAACAGCATAGATATGTATGAGAAGGCTCACGAAAGTGACCATCATCAGCATAACTATTGCCAGCGGATCGATGAGAATGCCTATGTTCATGTTGGCAAACCACGGCCACGACTGCTGGACTAGACCGTTAGGATATATCTCAAGGAAAACCCCGAGTGAGATTAGAAATGAACCTGCGATCGCAGCTATCGGGAAATATGCCCCCCCATGGGGGAGTTTCTTGCCCAGGAAAAGCGTCAGTACGAACGCAAGCACTGGCAAAAGCACAATTAATGCTGGAAAAATTGAATTTTGCTCACTGAACATATTACCACCTCAGGATATTGATATTATCAAGATTGATAGTATCACGGACCCTGAACAGCGCAACGAGAATTGCAAACCCAATGGCTGCTTCTGCCGCTGCTATGGCGATCGAGAAGAGAGCGAATACCTGACCTGAGGCATTGTCGTTGAAACTTGAGAACGCCACAAGGTTAAGATTCGCTGAATTCAGCATGAGTTCGATACACATGAGGATCTTTATGCCGCTCCTCTGAGTGATTACGCCGTAAGCTCCGATGGTGAATATTACGGCTGATACAATAAGATACATGTAAAGATCTGCCATTATAATGCCTCCTTTTTGGCGATATACAGCGCGCCTATCAGGGCGGCTACTAACAACAGCGACAGCAATTCAAATGAAAAGATATAATTACTGAATATACCGCCTGCTCCGGTTGCGAGTGTCTCGACAGTTATCTCGTTTGCCTGGTCTTTTCCTGACCATACACTGAAACTGTCATTGATAGATATGAACATCGCTGTGAATAACAGCAGAGCCACTATTAAATTAAATATCTTATTCAGCATTTTCTTCCTCTCCCTTTCTGGTTAACATTATTGTGAATAGTATCAGGGTCACTACCGCTCCTACATACACAAGCACCTGTGCCCATGCAACGAACTCTGCCTTGAGGAGTAAGAACAACCCCGCAGTCCCCATGAACACGGCACCCAGATATACGGCGCTGTGGACTAATTTTTTTGAGAATACCACCATGATCGACGAGATTATAGTGATTATAGAAATTATTAAAAATACAGCATCCATTATTTATTCACCTCTTTCTTGAACAAAGTCCTTTCAGGACCATAGATCAGGCTCTCCCTTGTATAATCAGCCAGTTCATAATCCCCTGTCATTTTCAGGGCGTTCATCGGGCATGCGTCCTCGCACAGGCCGCAGAACAGGCACATCCCAAGATTGAACTCAGGGAACCATCTTGTCCTGTACTTTACTATCTGTATCGTGGAATTGGGACAGTTCGTTTCGCATATCCCGCATCCTATGCACGCATCCTCATCCACAGCCTGTCTACCCCTGAACCTTGGAGCAACCTTCATCCGCTCATAGGGGTACTGCACGGTCACAGTCTTTCTGTTCCCTATCTGGAGAATGTGTTTCATAGTGACAATGAGCCCTTTCATTATTCCGATCATTGCCCAGTTCCTGCTTATCCATGCCATTTAGATCACTCCTGCCGTCACCACAAATGCAGCTACCAGAAGGTTCAACAATGCCAGTGGTATCATGATCTTCCAGCCCAGGTTAAGGAGCTGGTCGATCCTGACTCGCGGGACCGTATCCCTCAACCACATGGTAAATAAAATGACAACATATGTTTTTATTATGAAGTATACCAGCGATGTTAACTCGATGGGTATTAAGGGAATAACTGGTCCATTCCATCCTCCCAGGAAGATTGTGACTATTATCCCTGAGACCGCGAACAGATGCGCGTACTCTGCAAGGAAGAACATGGCGAACTTCATGCCGCTGTATTCAGTGAAAAAACCTGCCACCAGTTCCTGTTCCGATTCCTGGAAGTCAAAAGGTATGCGTCCCATTTCGGCAATGCACGCGATAAGGAACAAAATGAACCCAAGCGGCTGTAAAAAGATGAACCATTTCGGGATTATTCCAAACCAGTAGCCGCTCTGGGCATTGACTATGTCCAACATGCTCAATGACCCGACGAATACAACGACCGCGATCGCAGTAATTGCCAGCGGTATGGTGTAGCTGATGTCCTGCGCCACAGCTCTTATGGCGCCAATTAAAGAATATTTGTTGTTGGACGCCCATCCAGCAAGGAGTATCGATATCGGCGTGATGGCTGATATTGCTATGATGTAGAGCAGCCCCACCTTCAGATCAGATACTATAAGCGATTTCCCAAAAGGAAGCGGGATGAAAACAAGCAATACAGATACGAATACAATGTATGGGGCGAGGGTGAATATCCATCTGTCAGCGCCTGCCGGGATAGTATCTTCCTTACCAAGAAGCTTTACCCCGTCTGCAATAGGCTGGAAAAGTCCGCGAGGACCTGTTACCATCGGTCCGTACCTTGCCTGCACCACAGCGAACATTTTACGTTCAAGCCAGGACAGGAACATCACAGTAAGAAGCACGAAAACAACGACCACTGCAATTACCACCAGGACGATTATTATCCTCAGGACGTACTCTGCTCCTATGTCCTGGAAGAAACCCAGTATCATATCGTATAATCCAATCGCGCTCAGTATAGCTACTATCAAATCGTAAGCATTCGTTGTCATAATATCACCTGTCCACATCGCCAAGAACAATATCAATAGTACCAAAAACCGCTATCAGGTCAGCTATCTTAAGACCCTCGACCATCTTTGGTAAAGCTACCAGGTTGCAGAAAGAAGGTGAACGTATCTTCACACGATAGGGTTTGGTTGTGCCGTCGCTGGCAACGTAGAAGCCAAGCTCTCCCTTCGGCGCCTCTATCCTGCAGTACACTTCTCCAGCCGGGGGCGTGAATATTCGCGGGAAATATGACGTGACAGCAGTTGGCGCGCCTGTATTGGGCGCTATACCGTACTTCTGGTTCACGGCCTTTCCTTCAGGTATGGTATCTGCTATCTGCCTAAGTATATGCATGCTTTCCCTGATCTCATCCAGCCTTACAAGATACCTGGCTAAGCTGTCGCCTTCCCTTCGCATGCATGCCTTGAAATCAAGGTCTGGATATATGGAGTAGGGCTCCTCTTTTCTTATATCATAGTCCACGCCAGAAGCGCGCATTGACGGGCCTGTCATCCCGCAATTGATGGCTTCCTCGGCGCTTATTAGTCCGATATTCTTCACCCTCATGAGGAATATCTCATTGCCATTGACCAGTTCCTCATAATCCACGATGCGCTTTTCCATGTCCTTTATGAACTCATTGAGTTTTGGTATGAAGCCGTCAGGGAGATCTTCCCTTACCCCGCCGGGTCTGATATAATTGAATGTCATCCTTGCGCCACAAAGACTCTCGTAAAGCTGCAGAGCATTCTCTCTTTCCCTGAACCCGTACATTATCATGGTTGAGCCGCCAAGGTCAAGAAGCAGCGAGCCCATCATTACGAGATGGTTAATTATCCTGTTAAGTTCCATCACAAGCACCCGGATGTATTCTGCCCTTTGCGGGACTTCTATCCCCGCAAGCTCCTCCACAGCTCTGACATAGGCATAGTTATTGGGCATGGCTGCGATATAATCCAGCCTGTCCGTGTACGGGATGAACTGAAGATATGTCTTCATCTCTCCGAGTTTTTCCGTACCTCGGTGGAGATAGCCTACCACTATCTGGCAGTCCCTGATTGTCTCGCCGTCCATTCTCAGTTTGAACCGCAGCACACCATGTGTGGCTGGGTGCACAGGACCCACGTTCAAAAGAAACGTCTCTGTTTCCATGTTACTCACCCCTCAACAGGTTCGACCCGTCTGTACTTACTATATCTTCTCCGTCCTCGCCGACCGTCACGAACTGCTCGATGCTCATATCATAATCCTTCCTTAGCGGATGCCCCATCCATCCTTCTGGGAGAAGTATTCTTTTAAGATTCGGATGACCGTTGAACTTTATCCCGACAAGGTCGTAAGTTTCTCGTTCCAGCCAGTCCGCTACTTTCCAGAAAGATACAACAGAATCGATTGATGGAGATGTGCGGTCGAGAATCGCCTTCAGGACAAGGTTCTGTTTTTTCTTATATGAAAAGAAATTATATATCACTTCTATCCTGTCTTCGCGATCCATGCCTGTTATCACAGAGAGATTGTCAAATCCCATCTCTTTTACTTTCTCTGCCACTTGTAATATATCCTCTTTCTTGATGACCGCAAGCGGCTTGTTGGTCTGGACACCCACACTGATCACTGAAGCAGGTAGCAAATATTTTAATTCCTCTGCCGAGTTCATTTATTGAGCCCCCATTTTACACCATATCCTTCGTTCTTTATCTTCTGCCTGAGCTGAATGATGCCGTACAGCCACGCCTCCGGGCGCGGGGGGCATCCCGGGATATAGACGTCCACGGGAATGATATTGTCCACGCCCTTTAACACACAATATGATTCGTGATATGGTCCTCCTGTGTTGGCGCAGCTTCCTACAGAGATCACCCATTTTGGTTCAGCCATCATCTCATAGAGCTGCTTTACCCTGGGCGCCATCCGCTTTGTCACAGTGCCGGCGACGAACATCAGGTCAGCCTGCCTCGGGCTTGCCCTGAAAACTTCCATCCCGAAACGTGCGATATCGTGATGCGCCATGGAAACAGCCATCATCTCGATGGCGCAGCAGGCAAGACCTGAAGTCACAGGCCATAAAGAGCTTAACCGCCCCCAGTTGATGAACTGGTCGATAGTGGTCAAAAGGATGAACCCTTCCCTGTCCTTTGCTGCAAGAATGGTGTTGATCATCCCTGTATCTTCAAGTTTCTCCAGAGCGGTCTCTGGCTTCCTCTTGGTCGTCCTGATCTTTGTTGTGTCTATCGTTACTGGGTCCACTCTAACGCCTCCTTTCTCCATGCATAAGCAAGACCGATTATAAGGACTTCTATGAAGAGCACCATCTCAATGAACCCGAGCCATCCCAGCTCCCTCAGCTGCACAGCCCAGGGGTACATGAACAGGACCTCTACGTCAAAAATAAGGAAGACGATTACGATCATATAATACTGGATATTGTAGTATATCCTGGCGTCTCCGACTGGTGTTTCTGCACATTCATACGTAGATAGTTTGACCTTTGTCTTATTGCTCGGTCTGACTATCCTTGACATCATTAAAGCGATTGCCACGAAGACGATACCGATTATTAACAGTATCGCGAACGGTAAATAGTTATCAAGAAATCCATTTGTTGTCATATGACCACCTTCTATTTATTTGTTTAAAAAGGACTATAGATATAAAAAGTTTATGAAATTGTTTTTGGAGAAGATTTGATCGTATTTGCGTAAGATTCTTAAATAATCAGACATCTGTAAGGAAAATCCTGAAAATAAACTATGAGGATTTATCGTGATAAAACAGTTGTTCAATATTAAGATCGGCTATGCATCTATAAAAAACCCCATTGCTGTTGCCCCGATGGCAGGAATTACGGACTCCGGGTTCGCCGCAAAGTTTGGCAATGCCGGATTGGTAGTGCTTGGGGGTTACAATCTGGATGCAAAGACGAACGATGCTGCCAGGAAAGAAATTTCGCGCGGTAGAAAAGAATTCGTTTCTGACGAACCGATGGATCTCCTGAAAAAAGAACTTAAGGCTTCCCATGATTTAACGAGGATCGCGGTCAATGTGCGCGCCGCATCGCTAGAACCGTTCGTGGAGGCAGCTCGCCTTATAAAAGATTCAGGCGCGATACTTGAAATAAACGCGCACTGCAGGCAGCCAGAGATGCTTGAACTTGGCGTGGGCGAGGCTCTGTTGAGAGATCTGCCGAGATTATGTGAATACATCGGGGAGATAAAGAAAACAGGGGTTGTGGTCTCGGTCAAGACAAGGGCGAACGTGGTGAACGATGTTGAGCTGGCAAAAGCTATCGAAAAAGCGGGGGCTGATATCATCCATATTGATGCCATGCACCCGGATGGCATGGATGTCGGTGTCATCAAACGAGTTCGTAATTCCACTAACCTTTTCATAATCGGCAACAACTCTGTGGTGGATTTTGAGAGTGCAAAAGACATGTTCTCTTATGGGGCTGATATGGTATCAGTAGCGCGCGGTTTGCTTGAAGAGCCCCGTCTCATCGACAATCTCGTGGATGAGATCAGCGCTATCCAGTCCATGACCGGCTGGTACAACGCGCCAAAGCACATCTGCGGCGGCGGCGACCTGAGGGCGCTTGCTTTCTGCTGCCTTCCTGTAAAGCCCTGCGCACTGCATGCTGCGCTGAAACAGGCAGGAATGAGCGCCGAGGAGTTCATGAAGCTAAAGATGGATTTTGTAAGAGGGACTCCTCTTGAGCCTGGAGATGGGACTTGCTTCGGGAGCATGACCTGGTGCTGCAAGATAACAAAGCCCTGTTTCTTAAGGGATTCTACGCTTACGCAAACCGGGGTTTCTGATATTGAGTATATGCAGTTTAAGAAGAAATTGTCTGAATATTTGATGAAGAAGAGGAAGAGATAGATTGAATTCTTCATTACCTCTTGTTTCTTCAAATACCCTCCGAAGCATTCGCTTAGTTTCATAGCCAAGAGGCTAAAAGGAAGGACAAGCAGAATACTCAGGAAGGAATTCCCGCATCTTAAAGAATGGTGTGGTGAGCATATGTGGGCTCCGAGCTGTTTCCATGGGTCTGTGGGGCAGGGATGGGAAGTGGTCGAAAAATATATCCAGACTCAAGATACACACCATGCAAAAAACGCTGGCTACAGGCCTCGTGACCTTAAGTCCGGGGTTTGTGACTGCATCTATGGGGGTTATGTGCATCCTTAGAATGGCTAAAAATCAAAATAACAATTATGAAACTGAGTACGGGCATGGTACTGCTCGGACATACTTATTGTTCATGGGAAAAGCAAAAAAATATAAATGGGAAATGCTATAATTAATTAGTGAAGGTCTAATAGATGTCCCAAGCGGATGAAATAAGAAGATGTGCATGTGCTGAATACGTGAAACCTGCTAAAGAGAAGGGAGAAAAGTTCATTAGTATATTGGCAAGTGATGTTGCAAAAAAATTAATT
>JBDROC010000159.1:0-14256 GCA_043810475.1 Methanobacteriota archaeon
CCAGGTCAACCTTTCAAACAGGATGATGCATATAGCAAGAGAACTCTCAGGCGGCGAGAAACAGCGAGTTGTACTTGCCAGACAACTTGTGAAAAACCCTATACTTTTACTGGCAGACGAACCCACAGGGACGCTTGACCCCAAGACAGCCGAGATCGTTCACGAGACCATCCTTAATTCCACTAAGAATTTCAAGATGTCACTCATTATTACTTCCCACTGGCCAAAGGTCATAGAAGAGCTTTCGCACCGGGCGCTCTGGCTTGATGAAGGGAAGATCGTTATGATAGGTGACCCGCACGAAGTATCCGCTGCTTTCATGAAAGAAGTAGGAGAATTAGGGGAGCTGGAAAAAGTGGAGATAGGTAAGCCAGTGGTCCGTGCGCGTGAACTGAAGATGACATATTTCTCACTTGACAGGGGCATAGTCAGGGCTGTCAATGACATAAGTTTTGATGTGAACGAAGGAGAAATATTCGGTCTGATCGGCGTGAGCGGCGCAGGAAAGACCACAACATCCAAGATCATTTCTGGACTGATCGTTCCCACTTCAGGCACTATTGATGTCAGGATCGGGGATGAGTGGATAGACCTCAAGCAACTTGGACCCGACAAGAAAGGAAGAGCCACTAAATATATTGGCATACTCCATCAGGAATACAGCCTTTATCCTCACAGGAACGTTATCAATAACCTGACCGAGTCCATAGGGCTTGACCTGCCGATGGAACTTGGCGAGCGAAAGGCTATCCAGACATTGATGACCGCAGGATTCACTGAGAAAAAAGCCACAGAGATCCTTGCCAAGATGCCCGATGAACTGAGCGAGGGGGAACGACACAGGGTGGCGATGGCGCAGGTGCTCATCAAAGAACCGAGAATACTTGTTTTTGATGAACCGACAGGGACCATGGATCCGGTGACAAAGATCGAAGTCGCAAAATCCATCCTGAATGCCAGGAAAGAACTTGGAGAGACATTTATCATAGTCTCACATGATATGGACTTTGTAGCTCAGGTGTGCGACAGGGCTGCATTGATGCGCCTTGGCAAGATAGTTGATATTGGGGATACTGACGTTGTTTTATCCAAACTTTCAGAGAAAGAGCGGGAAGAAACCCTGGAAGGAATAGTCAAGGAATTGAAATAACCAGTAAAGGTGTTACGTGATACTGATAGAGGTAAATGGGCAAAAATTAGAAGTAAATGACGGAGCTGTATTAAAAGATGCTCTTGAACGTTCAAAAGCGTTCTATCTTCCCGGAACAACAGTGGGGATTTTAAAAGCAGGTACGAAAAAAGAAGAAGCGACCTCGGAATACAAGATCCTTACGACAAAAGGCGAGTTCAGGATAGAACTTGCAGGAGAACATGGTACATGGACAAGGTTCAAGGATGATCTCATTAATATAAAAGCCCACTGGGAGACCGCTAATTCAATTGCTTTCGGGCCTGTCGAAACCGATGTTGTACCTGAAAGGGTTGAGAAAAAATTCAATCGTTACGATGTTTTTTTTGGTACTGGCGGCTATGATGCGAAAAACACTTACCTGATGTTTTCAAAAGATAAACATTTTTCGGATTACGGAAGCCCAAGGGATGCAGTAGTTGGAAAGATCATAAGCGGTAAAGGTGTTATCACAGGACTTAAACAGGGAGATATCATTTTAAAGATAGAACCCGTGATAAAGTGGGAAACCCTGCTCGACAAGATATCCACCAATGACCTTGCTACAAAACTCGAAGACGGGGTGAGGATTTTCACATATTTTAAGGTTGACCTTGTTAACGAAGCACCCGAAGGCGCGGAGCATTTCCTTGCGCTTATCAGGAAAAAAACATTTAATGTCCAGACCTTCTCGAACTCATTCATATCAGATGATGCTCTAAAGGGTGAAGGCTGCCCCTATGAACACTGGGAAGCACGTTCAGAAGGCGCAGTGGCAGTCCGCACTGACGGCGTGGGGAACGGACGTATCTATATTTACAAGGGGGACAGGACATCAAGCGCAGTACACAGCGTGGTCGGGCACGTGACCGAAGGCATTGAGCTTATCAGGATAGCGCAGGCTGGCAGCAAACTTGCGGTCATTCCCAATCCTGAACGGGTCATGATACTTGGAATGGGCTTTGCCCAGGCTGAAAAAATACTGGATGCTCGGGGCTTGAAACTTGAAAAACATGGATATACTGGCGACGATGCCATCATAGTTGAGCAGGACCCCAAAACAACGATCGAAATTATAAGTGAAGACGTGGTTGCAGGGCTTGGTGTGAGATCCGATAAAATAATCGATGTCAAGTTCTATGATGACCTTGCTCCAATAACTCTTGACTTTTTCAGGCATTCTCTGCGCCTTAAAGACCTGCCACTGGGTCCTCTTCCCGTATTCTATACTTATGAGAATACATACCTTTTCAGGTCAGAGAAAGAGGCTGAAGCCTATAAAGAGATAAACCCTGAGAACGTCCCCAAAAAAGAGGTCAAAGCGGGAGAGATAGCAGTTACGAACCAGGCTGCTAAACGCTATGGGATGATAGGAGTAAAGCTTACTGATGACACGAAGTATGGTCCGACCGGTGAGAAATTCGAATGTACTAATATTATAGGAAAGGTAATACATCCCGAGAGGTTAAAAGGGGTAAAAGCCGGGGATATTGTTTACATTAGAGAGGTTTCATAATGGATAAAATAACAAAAATGATGGTCATTAATTCTTCAAAAGTGCTTCCAAGCGATGTCGTTATTAAACTTTATGAATCCAATGCCGATGTAATGATAAAGGAAACCTGCTTTGGCGTGATGGTAAGCGGCGAACGCGTTGTAGTGGATAAGCTTCTCTCTGAAACACGTAAAATGGACCCTTACGGTATATTCATAAAAGAAAGAGGTTTCGCGCCCGGTGAACCAAACAGGTGCAGGGCTACAAGACGGGGCGGCGCAAGACCGGGATTCCATATGCTTGAGACCGAAGAAAGGATCCTTCCTCAGATAGCGGAAGGATTAAGAGCGCTTGATAAAGGTGAAATTCCCCGCCAGAAGATGAAAAAGAAAAAACTCGATTTTGAAAAACTTAAAGAGATTATAGAGAAAGCAGAGGTGTCATAATGAAAGTTTTCATATATCCCACGAACAGTCTCATCCTTTCTGACCTTGTCGAAAGGTTCGGGCATGAACCGCTTGCAGTGATGCAGGAGATATCAAAAAGAGTAAGTAGTCCGGGACTTGATTCTCCTCCTCTTAACATCACTCCAGATGATCCAAAGATCGGATTGAAGTACGCTGCTGTGGAAGTGCCATCTGGTGTGAGGGGAAGGATGGCTTTAAATGGTCCGCTGATCTCAAAAGCAGAGGCTGCGATCATTGTTCGAGACCCAGTTGTTTCGTTCGGATGCATGGGATGTGCAAGGACGAATGAACTTGTAAATTTCCTCATCCGCGCAAAAAAGATCCCTATATTAGACCTTGATTATCCCTCAAGCGAGGAAGAAGCAAAGGAGTTCGTTTATAAGATATCACAGTTCCTGAAATCCCTTGGTCAGGAGGAAAAGAAATGAACTCATCTGAAAATCTTGTCAGGATAGCGCAGCTTTCATGCGGCGCTGAATACAGCGGCATACAGGCTGAGATCGATTCTGCCGCAAAGCAGGTCAATGCTGTGATAGTCTATCCTGAGATCGATATCAAGGATATCGAGAACATAGAAGAGGAATTCGGCCTTAAAGTGGCAAGTTCAGACCTCAAGCTGCTCATGGCTCGGGCAAAATCCATAGTAACAGGTAAGGTGCATGTGGATGCCGTGTTCGTTGCAACGTGCTTTCGGTGCGCCGAAGGTGCTATCGTAAGGAGTGAAGTGCGCCGGTACATCCACGAGAAAACAGGCATCCCTGTCATAAGCTACTCATTTACGGAAAGAACTACGGCTGGTACGCTCCTAACAAGGCTGGAGGCGCTCACTACCACGGCGCGTAGAAAGAGCCTGCTTGCGCGGGAAAAACAAAGCGGTCTGACCGCAGGCATCGATTCTGGCTCAACGACCACGAAAGCCGTTATTATGAAAGACAACAAGATTATCGGCAAAGGCTGGGTACCCACAATAAAGGTAATCGAGAGCGCAGAAGAAGCATACAATGCTGCTTTAAAAGAAGCAGGCGTGAAACGCGAAGAGATACAGGCTCTTGGCACAACAGGTTATGGCAGGTTCCTGGTCGGCGAACATCTCAAAGCTGACCTTATCCAGGAAGAAATTACGGTCAACTCCAAGGGCGCGGTGTACCTTGCGGATAAACAGAAAGGGCCAGCCACCGTACTTGATATCGGTGGGATGGACAATAAGGCCATCTCTGTCATGGACGGCATTCCCGGAATGTTCACGATGGGAGGCATTTGCGCAGGCGCATCTGGCAGATTCCTTGAGATGACTGCAAAAAGGCTGGGGGTTGGCATTACCGAACTTGGCGTGCTTGCATTGAAAGGAAAGCAGGAGCGTATCAAGATGAACAGCTACTGCATAGTATTTGGCATCCAGTCACTTGTTAATTCACTTGCCGCAGGGAGCACGCCTGAAGATGTGGCTGCTGCAGCCTGCCATAGCGTTGCAGAACAGTTGTTCGAGCAGCAGCTTCAGGAGATAGACGTGAAAGAACCCGTTATAATGTGCGGTGGGACTTCGCTGATAGAAGGATTGCCAAAAGCAGTCGAAGAACTGCTTAAAGTAAAGGTCATAGTTCCGGACAACGCGCAGTATATTGGCGCGGTAGGAGCAGCTCTGCTTGTGTCTGGATTTATTAAACCCCGCATTTAAATGCGGGGTTTTAGAGGAAAAGATGGAACAGCTTGAGACATTTATCGTTGAGTCACCGGATGCAGTTGGCGCGAAAACCACAAAGATACTGATACAGGACGTTTTAGCAGATCTCTCACTTAACAGGGTGATAGGAAGACTCAAAGTATATGTTGATCCGGTGCAGCCGGTCTTTATTTTTGTCGCGCTTCTTCGCCTGACGACCCCTGCGATAAGGCTCAAGGATTTTGCAAAAGTCGATATGGGGGCTCTGGGAAAGGATGAAATAAAGATAGAGCTGCAAAGAGAAGCGTTCACGATCAAGCTTCTTAACAAGCTATGGGAAAAATATGGTAAAGAAAAGATCGAGCAGCCTGATAAAAAGATAATAATAATAAAAGTTGATCCTATTAAGGAACTGGATGAAATGAAGGAACTTGTTATCGACGAGCCGCGGCAGGAAGTTCTTGACCGGCTCATAGATGCTATTGCTCTTCGAATAATCCCCGAGGGTTTCAGGGTTCGAAAACATGAGCTTTCAGCCTCGCATGTGATGTTCGTTGCTTCCGAAGATACGCTAAAACCTGAATGGATACAGCGGGGAAAGGATATGCTTGAATCGCTAAGGAGGGAAGAAAATGTTTGAACCTATGATGTATACCGGCGGGGTGTACAAGCATGGTCAAATAGTGGAACTCGTGGAAGACCTCGGAGGCTATATTCTCCAGAAGAACATAATGCAGACAGAGGTGGTGCTGCTGATCCTGGTGCCGCTTGAGGATATGGCGATAGTGGAGGCAAAAGCAGCCAAGCTTCTTGGAAAACTTACCCGTGCGCCTCTTACAGGTACAGAGATAGCCACGGTGGCGCCTACGCTTGCATACCATCATCTGCCGCACCTTGACTGCGATGTGGCAGAATTCCTGAGGAAAAAGGGTGCAAAGACCAACATGGTCGGACTTGCGCGGGGTGTGGGAAAAAGGATTTGCCAGTTGAGCGCTTACGAGCGCGACCTCATCAACGAGCATGACCTTGCCGTGTTCATCCTAGGGAATTACGAGCATTGCATAATAGAGAAATCAAAGAAGCTCTACGAAGGGATCGAAATACCGGTTGTGGTCACGGGCGCGCCTGAATTGAGGATAGAGGACGTTCCCAACGCCACCGCATATGTCGGAAGCTTCGGGAGGATCCTTCATCAAATGCGCCATTCAGAGGAACTTCGCACTCTTGATAAACTTGCGGACGTGATAGGCAACGTTCTTGATAACGTGAGAAAGGAGTTAGCAAAAGATCCTCCCGCAGTAGCTCCGCCGCGGATCAAGAAAGAGATAGAGGACCAGGTGCAGGAGATAATAGACAGCCTCCATCCTCTGCCCATCACGCTGCAAATGAACGGGGCGCGCGTGAAACTTCCATATGAGGAGTACCACGAGATGATAGAGAATATCAAGTTCGTTGAAGGGGTGACGATGAAGGAGGTTGCACAGGTGCTGCCTTCAAAGATGAGGAACTTTATTCTTATTAAGGCGAAGCCGAAGAGTGAGACCGGGTTTGTGATATAAGGGCGGTGCATATCCTACGGGAAAAAAGCCTGAAACAGAAATCGGCGTATTGCCCCTTCTTGTGGCTCTTGGATTAGTGGCTGCTGCCGGTGTGGGCACTACGGTGTATTCGGACGATATTCAGAATGCAATAGACTATCTCAAGCTCAAGGCATTCGGAGAGCCTGTTGTAACAGTGACAGGAGATTCCCGAGCGCTTGGGCTTGCAAATCTTCCGCCGGACCCGTGCGAAGATACACTATCAGATGCTTGCATAAAAGCGGTGAGGATTGGTAATAATCCATACCTGGTGTATGACGGCATTTATATATATTCTCAAAAAGGCGATGAGAAATACCTGAACTATGTTGCTGCAACTCTTGATTTTGCAAAAGAGTTCAGCCCGGTTGATTATCAGTTCATAAAACAATGGAGCAAATGGATTGAAATTGAGCCTAATCAGGATTATGCGAGTTCAGGAGGAACGGGATTTTATATTGATAGGGGTGATTTAAAAATATGTGTGGAAAACGGGGGGTTGGAGTATCTCTTAAGAGCTGCAGTTCATGAAAGTGCTCATAATAGCAGATTCAGCACAGATAATAGCAAGTATGACTCAGATATGTTTGGGGATGAGCAGTATCCAATAGAAGCGGGTGAAAAAGCAATAACTAATGTTTCCTACGTCACAAAAGAGATGAAAGAAGCGTTTTATCGCGAGCATTTGCCTGATGTTGAATTTAAGTATCCAAAATGGCGAGAACAGTCCTAACAATTATATAAAGAAGCACTGACATAATATCAATTGACAGTTGGTGTGATGAGAAGTAATCTCTTGATTTTTTTCTGTATTTGTCCTGATTTTCTTTTTTGCATTTGTTCAGGATGCAAATGCGTACTGCACCCAGCGGTGCGCCACTAAAACCAGCGATTCTTCCTGCTATGCGACAGATGATAAAGGCGCGCTTGATACTGCGATAAAGACATGGACATGCACGCTGAATGAAGGTGGAAAAACAGTCATGTATTTTTGAAGAATGTATTTAAAGCCGTGAGTCCAATATACTATTAGTAATATTTATGGAAACGTGAGAAAATGGAAGCAATAAACACAAATGAAGAGTTTGACATCCTTGTAGAAAAAGGATATTATCCTTCAAAATCTGAATTGATGAAAGATGCATTTAGAGCTTTATTAAATACAAATTCGGACCTGAAAATATCCCTCGCAATTGAATTGTATTTAAAGGGGAGTGTCTCAATTGGCAGAGCATCCGAACTTGCAGGCATGACAATAATAGAATTCAAAGAAGTTATGGCTGGAAGAGGAATTGTTAGAGAGACTGAAGGCAAAACTATTAAAGAAATGGATAAAAAACTGAAAAAGCTGGGGATAGTCTGATTTTTTTAGCAGATACTGATATTTTGAGCGCATTTGCAAAAGCTAATGCGATTAAGCAGTTAAAAGAATTATTTGAAGAATTGAAAATTTCTCCTTCTATTTATGAAGAGCTTATGCGTGCAAAGCGTGCAGGATATTCTTTTGTTGATGATATTTTCCAGAACACTGAAATCATACTTCTCTCTGAAAACGAGTTCAAAAGTTTCAGGAATTTGCTTGAAAATGAAAAGAACATGCATGAAGGCGAATGCCAATTGATTGCCTTATGCAGATCAAGAAATGGAATTTTGCTTACAAACGACAGATATGTCAAGAATTATTGCAGAGAGAATGGAATCGAATTTCTTGATATGGAAGAAATTCTAAGGGCTATGAAACTACGAAAAATCCTGAGGCATGAAGAATTGAAAAAAATTATACACGATATTGAAAAGAAAGATCATACTATTGTGAAATCAAAAGAAGCCATTCTTGAAGAGCCATAGTCTTGTTATTAATAGTTCGTTATTTGCCGAACGTTTCTTTAAAACATACGTTTTGCGCCGTATTTCTCCAATTTTAGCAGAAAATCCTTAAAATCCGGCTTTCTAACATTTAAATCCGTTCGCTATCGCTCTCGGCTTTAAACCATAGGTTTAAATACTAATTCGTCACATAAAAATAGTGTAGCGTTACTCTTTGATAGTGGTTCATCATATACGAATAGTAACACTTTCAATGGTTTGGTCTGCTTCAGCGCAAAACAAACCTTGAAATGGCTTGAAACTCGATGAGAGTTTCATGATGTTTGAGAGGGGATTGGTGGTATGAAAGGAGTTGAAAACGGAGTGGGCGTGCTCGTGCCGTCTCTCCAGTGCCCCCGATGCATGAAATACGATTACACCGGCAGGGAAACAGGAACCGGCTCGCATCCAGCCAGCAAGGAAATATGCTATGACGGCGCAGCTTTAGGCAGCTATACGACGTATAAAGTCGAAACCTGTAAATCAAGCGGAAGCGTGAATGAGCTTGTATGCGAGGATATTGACAGCGGCGGAGGAAACTGCCCTGCATGCGGATTGCCATGTGGCGGCAATCCTGTATGTACAGGCGGTGTATGTTCGGGAGAGTGCGTGCCGGGAGATCCGCTTTGAGTGGAATTATTCCAAAGCTCATGTTCTCGAAAGAAAAACATAGTGTATTTTACACCGAAATTATAAACAGCCATTAGGGAAGGAACTCTTCGTCCCACACCGTATTTCTCACATCTTCAATCTCATCATACACGCGCTTTCCCCATCGTTATAATATTTCTCCATAACCCCTGTCTTGCAAAACCCATGCCTCTCATAGAACCTCCTGGCTTTCACATTCCCTGACCGCACTTCAAGGATTATCTCAGAAACTCCCATCTCCCGGAAAACATCGATGATCTCCTTTAAAAGGACGCTTCCCAGCTTTCGGTTCTGGTAAGATGGATGCACTGCAAGTGAGAATATGCGTCCCGTCGTTTCCGATGTCAGGAACCCGACTACGAACCCAACGATAAAGCCGTTGATCTGTGCAACTATAAAACTTTCAGAGCAGGTCTCATAGAACTGCATGTAGAAAAAGGGGTCATGCTCATTAAAGACCTGTCTTTCAATTTCAATGACCCATGGGAAATCAGGTGGCTGGAATTTTCTAATGAGGTTCAATAAGCCTCTGTCTGCTATCAGCAAATATAAAGATATTCCAGATGCTCATTAACAGTGATATTTATATAATCAGAAGGTTAATAATAACATAATTATGGTCGAAGAGATTACTGAAGGGAACACGAAGACTCCAGACGATAGCTCTGCTCTTTTAAAAAAGGAGAGGGGATATTTCCTTCGTCAAAAAACTTCGAAAAATTTGAAAAAAGATAATATTGAAAAGCCAAAAATTTACACGAAAACTCCAGGAAAATACTCTACATTCCTGAAAACCGTGATAGAAGTTATGAAGGGGAGTTTCGGGGATAAAGAGGTTACCAGGATCCCGGAATTTGACACAAGCAAGTACGGTGAGCTTGTGAGTTTTTCACCTCCCCAGGAATATGAAACCGTAGAGCAGACCTGGGTATCAAGACCCTTTTCCCTTGTTACCATTATTAATAACAGACGGACGCACAGGAACATGTATGTTGTATCTGAGCCCGTGCTCACGGATTTTGAGAGAAATCTCATGCAACGCGTGTATGAATCGCTGAAAGTCTTCCTGCTTGAGTGTGATATCGATTTTAACCTGATGAATAAAGAACTCATTCTTTACAATAATTTTATAAAGATACTCGAAGTCTATGGTATAGATCTCCCTCAGGTCTCCTTTTACAAGATATGGTATTACATGAAAAGGGATTACATTGGTTATGGTAAACTTGACGTATTGTTCAAAGACGCGATGATCGAAGACATTTCATGCGACGGCGCAGACGTACCTGTATTCCTGTATCACAGGAAATACACTAACATTGAGACGAATATAAAATTCGAAGAAGATGAACTCAACATGATGATACTGAAGCTCGCACAGGTATCGGGAAAATCAGTCTCCTCCGGGTATCCAATACTGAACGCCAGGCTTCCTGACGGCTCGCGTCTTGAAGCTACCCTGGGGAGAGAGGTAACAACCCGCGGCGGGACGATCACAATAAGAAAATTCAGGGAACAACCCTTCACCCCTGTAGACCTTATAAAATACGGGACCTTCAGC
The DNA here is from genome assembly GCA_043810475.1 of Methanobacteriota archaeon. Taxonomy (GTDB): domain Archaea; phylum Halobacteriota; class Methanosarcinia; order Methanosarcinales; family Methanoperedenaceae; genus Methanoperedens. The sequence goes on from JBDROC010000159.1 coordinate 10,446, forward strand.
GCCGAGGTAATGGCTTACCTCTGGCTTGCTGTTGAGAACAACAAGAACATTATCATAGTTGGAGAAACAGCAGCTGGAAAGACCACCACTCTTAACGCAATATCCCTATTTATCCCATCTGAATCAAAAGTAATAACCATCGAAGACACAAGGGAACTCACATTATTCCACAAGAACTGGATACCTGCTACTGTAAGGGAGACCTTCATGGGTCAGGAAGCCGCCGACATAGACATGTACGAGCTTTTGCGCTCTGCCCTGAGGCAACGCCCCGAATTCCTGCTTGTGGGTGAGATAAGGGGCAAGGAATCATACACGCTCTTCCAGGCAATGAGTACAGGACATACCACCTTTTCTACGATGCATGCAGGAAGCATCCAGACAGCTGTGAACAGGCTCCTGAGCGAACCCATAAACGTCCCTCTTATGATGCTGAGTTCACTCGATATCATGATAATAGAGGTATTGCGGCATGTGGGCAGGAAAAGGGTGAGGAGAACTGAGACCGTTTCTGAGTTCGTGGGCATAAATGCAGCCACAGGGGACATCAGTACACGTGAAGTGTATAAATGGAACCCTGCGCATGACTCTATTGATAAAACCGGGACGTCAAATGTGCTTGATATTATAATGAACGGACGGGGCTGGGACAGGGAGAGATTAAATAACGAACTTGAAGACAGGAAAGCGGTGTTTCAATACATGCTTGACAGGGATATCAATGATTACAGGGACGTAACGTCCATCATACGCCGGTATTCTGAGGAACGTGAAGAGACCATGGATATCATAAGGGAAGGTAAAACCCTGCTTCTTGAAGAACATGAACCTTAAAAAATTTGATAGCGTTTCCTACAGGATCTTCGGGAAATGGGTCGAAAAAAGAAGCGGGAAGTACCTGGAACTTTCGCATAAACTTATGCAGGCACATGCTGCCATACCGTATGAGGTCTATGTATCCAGATCGTATCTTATTTCGTTGCTTTTATCGGTGCCAGGGGGAATATTTGCATTTATTATTTTCTATGGTCTTATCGGTATTCCAGGATTAATTTCACTATTGCTGCTCCCGCTTATGTGTGCGCTCTCAGGCGTCCTGGTCTATGGTATAATGATGGCTTATCCGTACTATAAGGCGAATGCACGGGGACGCAGCATAGATATTGTTCTTCCACATGTCGTTGCTCTCATGCATGCTCTGAGCCGGGGGTCAAGTGATATATCTGTCTTTTTCAAAGTCGTTGCTTCAAACAAAAAAATATATGGTGAGATCTCAGAAGAAGTGAAGGGCACGCTCATAGATACAAAAATATTGAGCATTGACTTCAACTCTGCTCTGAAGAATGCTGCAAAGAACACACCTTCTGAAAGTTATAAGAATTTCCTTGAAAGCCTTTCCACCGTAATAGCAGGCGGGGGGAACCTGGTGGCGTACTTTCTTACCAAGTCAGAGCAGTACAGGCTCAAAGCGCTAAACTCAAATAAAGAATTCATGGAAAACCTGGCTGTACTTGCTGAAGTATATGTTACAGGAATTGCAGTGGGGCCCCTGTTCATAATAGTCCTTCTTGTGGTGCTTGGACTGATAGGCGGTGCAAAATATTATTTTTTCCTGCTTTTGATAGTGTATCTTATTATTCCCGCGGGAGGCATATTTTTTATCTTTCTTCTTAATTCCATGATGGAGGGAATAGCTGCAAAGTTCATTAAAATTGAAGACGATACCCCTCATACAAAAGAAGACAAGTCGATCCTGAAGGGTGTTTTGCGAGAGAAGATCTACTATTTCTTAAAAAACCCATTTAAAATACTGGTGGAGTTCCCTGAAAAAGTGCTGTGGATCTCAGTTCCTGTGGGTTTGATCTTTTTTGTGTTGTTTACCTTTGGATATTATAGTCTTGACTTCGAGCAGCTTATTTACATGATAGATGATTATCTGATCTTTGCTGCTATAATTATTTTTACTCCCTATGCGCTTTTTGTGGAGGTTCATTTTAACAAGATCAACCAGATATCTTCGAATTTCCCTGAATTCCTGAACAGGCTTGTCAGCCTTCACGAATCCGGGCTCACAGTTGCAGCTTCGATCAAACGTCTCATGTCTTCAAATCTTGGCATCCTGAATTCCGAGGTGAGGAAAATAAATACCGATATCGAGCTGGGAGACGGTATCACAGCAGCGTTTCGCAATTTCGGGAACCGCGTGAACACTGTCACTGTGCAAAGAGTGGTGGTGTTGATAGAAAATGCCATGAAGATGACAGGTAATGTGAAGGATACTCTTGTCATAGCAGCAAGTGATGCCATTACTGCGAGATCGATGGAGGAAGAGAGGTCGCGGTCGATAAAAATGTACGTATTGATATTGTATATTGCATTTTTTGTCTTCCTGTATGTTGTATGGTCTCTTGTTACTGGTTTTTTCCCGCAAATGCCGGAAGCACAGTCTGGCGCAGTTACGGAGATCGTGGGCGAGGGCATTTCTTTTTCAGGTTTTGATAAAGCGCTTTACATTAGATTATTCTTCCATGCCGCCGTACTTGAGGGTTTCTTTTCAGGACTTGTGGCAGGAATCCTGGGTGAGGGAGATGTAAGGCTCGGTCTGAAACATGGTCTGGTCATGGTAACTATTGCTTATGTCATGTTCATGTTCCTGTAATCGCCTTAGAACTTATAGCATCATGAAATAGTTTAAAACCATAGAGGACGCAGAGAACACAGAGAAAATGGAATTGAATGAAATATCTGAAGGGATGAAAATTGATTTGGGATATAGGCTGGATATTCTTGTGGAAGATGCCGTAATCGTATAACTCAAAGCGGTGACTGCGGTAACACCTCTTAAGGATGGAATTACACGCAGGATCAATTAATAACTCTGTGCCCTCTGTGCTCTCTGTGGTTTTTTTTCAAACCAGAATATAATAAAAAATCTCGAATCCAAAATTCAACGGTTTATTGACGCCATAGATCGGCATCATCATAATTATGATAATCTATAAATACTGCAAGACACTATCTTTTAAAGATGGATATGCCAATAGACAAAGATCCCTTTTCTTTCAAATATTTCCTGAGATCAGGGGACGCAGTAGCAGAGGTACTGGATTTTGTCACCATCCTTGGGATACTTGTCCTTTCCTTTAGTTTATTAGGACTTGTTGGTTACCCGGCGCTTTTGACCGCGCAGGAAGCAAGGTTTACAGAGAATACAAGGCAAAGCTTTGTTGTGCTTGCAGATAATGTAAATAAGATCGCACTCGGACAGGCGCCTTCACAGAGCGTGGAGATAAAATTGTATGGAGGAAAGCTCAGTGTAACCGGGAATAGCACAATAAAGATCAACGGTACGATCTACAATGCAACTAGCGGGAACGGTAGTGAAATAACACTGGATGAAAAGAGTCTGCGAAGTATTGAAAATTCAATAGGTGAAACCTTAGTGGCGTATGAGGGAACGGGTGTCTGGGTAAAGTATCCAAATGATGTGATACTCAATCCCTCTCAACCTCTAATAATCAACCAGAGTAATGTTCTCATTATCCCTATTGTATATTTATACGGGGAATCAGAAATGGCTGGAAGCGGCATATCCCGCGTAACGCTGTGTCCTGATCAACCCCTGCTCCCCTGAACTCACTATATGGAACAACGTGAGCAATGTTACGATAACGATCACTGGGAATTATGTTTCCGGGTGGAAGGATTACTTCAGGAATACGAGAGGGTTAAACTGGAAAATAGGGGGAACAGGCGATAACTATACTGCAAAATTGAATAACTCAAGAATGGATGTTCATATTTTGAAAAC
>JBDROC010000160.1:0-4561 GCA_043810475.1 Methanobacteriota archaeon
GCGGCAGAAGCACTCTCAGATACGATACTGGTTTTCGGGTTCTTTGATAAAATACAGGAACTCTCAGGATCAAATCCACATGCAAAAAAAGTCATGGAAAGCTGGGCGAGCGCAGAGTGGTTCACTGGAAGCCCGGGACTCCCTGATTCATTGACAGTAACAGTTTTCAAAGTGCCAGGTGAGGTAAATACCGACGACCTCTCTCCTGCATCGCGCGCTGCGAGCCGCCCGGACATCCCGCTCCACGCCCTCCACATGCTGGAGAACCGCTACCACAACGCTATTTCTGAAATTGAAGGGCTTAAAAAAAAGGGGCATCCGATAGCTTTTGTAGCCGACGTTGTCGGAACAGGCAGCAGCAGGAAATCAGCCATGAATTCCGTCATCTGGTGGATAGGCGAGGACAATACCGGAGTCCCTAACAAACGCAGGGGCGGCATCATTCTGGGAAGCCAGATAGCTCCGATATTCTTCAATACCGCCCGTGACAGCGGTGCCATTCCCATAAGGTGCGATGTGTCGGGACTGAAAAGCGCAATGACAATTACAATAGATTTCGTTCGGCGTATGATACTTGATGAAAAAGGGAGAAAGATAACGGAATTCAGGCTTGAACCAGAAACGCTTCCAGATGAGTACAGGGCAGGTGGAAGGCTCTCACTTATTATCGGAAAAGAACTCACAAAAAAGGCGCAGGAAGCCCTCGGAAAAGGAAAATCAATGTTTATTGAACCCACAGCACCTCAGGCATCCTCCCACGGCTTCACCCTGGCGCAGAAGATGGTCGGGAAAGCGTGCGGTATTGCAGGTGTCCGCCCCGGGCAGTCGTGCCTTCCGAAAATTGCTACTGTGGGCTCACAGGACACAACAGGTCCCATGACCGCTGATGAGATCAAAGAACTTGTCTGCCTTGAATTCGGGGCCCCCCTGGTCATGCAGTCATTCTGCCATACAGCTGCATATCCCACTCCTGAAGACAGGGAGATGCACAAGACGCTCTCTAGATTTTTCAGAGACAGAGGCGGCGTGGTGCTAAAACCCGGGGATGGCATAATCCATTCGTGGTTGAACCGGATGCTCCTTCCAGATACGGTTGGAACAGGAGGTGACAGCCACACGCGTTTCCCTATCGGCATATCTTTCCCCGCAGGAAGTGGTCTTGTGGCATTTGCCGCAGCTCTTGGCTTTATGCCGCTTGACATGCCTGAAAGTGTGCTCGTGCGATTCAGGGGTAGACTCAGGAAAGGGATTTTCCTGAGGGATGCCGTGAATGCCATCCCGTATTTTGCAATGCAGCAGGGAAAACTCTCTCTTGTTAAGAAGAACAAGAAGAACGTCTTTAATGGAAGGATAATGGAAATAGAAGGACTTGACCTCTCTGTTGAGGAAGCATTTGAGCTCACCGATTCAAGCGCTGAACGCTCGGCTGAAGCAGCGGTGATCGCGATTTCAGAGGAAAAGGTTTACCTGTATTTGAAGGACAGCATTTCAATATTGAATTCACTATTAAAAGAGGGCTATTCCAGCGCTGCTCTTGAGAACAGGATAAAGGAAATGAAAGAATGGCTTTCTCATCCAACGCTTCTTAAAAGGGATGATGAGGCGGAATATGCGGATGCAATAGACATCGACCTGTCAGAGATCAGAGAACCACTGCTTGCATGCCCCAATGATCCTGACCACATTAAGCCGCTCTCTGAGGCTGCGGGTGAGAAGATAGACGAGGTCTTTATTGGTTCATGCATGACGAATTTAAGTCATTTCAGCAACACTGCAAAAATACTCAGGAAAGAAGGGAAGAGCGCATCGAAGCTATGGCTTTCGCCACCCACAAGACTGGTGGAAGAACATCTTAAAGAGACTGGCGAATATGACTTATTAAAAAAGATTGGAGCAAGACTGGAGATACCGGGATGCAGCCTGTGCATGGGCAACCAGGCAAGGGTTGCAGATAACGCATTAGTGTTCTCCACTTCCACGCGCAATTTTGATAACCGCATGGGTAAGAATGCGAAAGTATATTTAGGTTCGGCAGAACTAGCAGCCGTTGTTTCAACATTAGGGAGGATACCTTCGAATGAGGAATATTTTTCAAAACTCGATGGAATTGTGTGAAATGGAACAGATAGATGATCAGCTACCATCATCTATATTATATACATTATCGGCATCATCCGAATCATTTGCATCATCTCAAACTATATATAACAGTTACAATAATCATTATAATGATGTGATGATTATGGAAGCTGTTACGCTGAGCATTTCCGCTCCACAAAAACCAAAAAACATGGAAGCGTTTGCAAAGACGCGAAAAACATCTTCTGGTAAGAGAGATCTTTCCATTCTGACCACAGCGGCAGTTGAGATCGCACACAACCTTAATGCTTCCGCAATTATCACATTTTCAGAAGAACCTCTGAAAATACCATCCAGCATCCCTTTTCTTGTGTTCACACCCCGAAAATCCACGATGATAAACGAACTCACTCGTTACATCGAAGAAAATAATAATAATATTTATGATAAAGTTGAAACCCGGGCACGTAGCGCATCTAATGATATCGGCGATGCTGCAGTTATCGCTTATATAAATAATCTGCTTGAATGCGGTGGTCTTGTCGTTGGAATAATAAGAATGAATGACAGCGATGCCATAGTAATATATGATCTTTCAACGAACAGGATCATGAAAAAGCTCAAGGAGTGTACCGAAAGGGTAGATGCCAGCGTCCTGCGGTCTGTTCTGAATGTCGCCCTTGAAATAGCAAGCCAGGGACGCGAAGGAAAATCATACGGGACCGCTTTTATTATCGGGGATTCGAACGAAGTGCTGCGTCGATCCCATCCTCTTGTACTTAATCCATTTGAAGGGCAACCCAGGGAGAGCTGTAGTATCGTAAAACCCGAATGCTGGGAGACTGTGAAAAGTTTTGCTCAGATCGACGGGATCTTTGTTATTACAGGAAAAGGAATAATACGCGCAGCGGGCAGGTATCTTGATATCGACGCTAAGGAGATGTCAGTGCAAAAAGGGCTGGGAGGAAGGCATACTTCAGCCGCAGCTATTACACGGGATACAGAAACCATCGCCGTTACTGTATCTTCAAGCGGAGGTACGATCCGGATATTCAAGGATGGTCTTGAACTTTTGAAGATCGAGCCAGATATCATGCTGGTGCAGTGATGAAGTTATGGTCTCTGATCATTTTGCTGTTTTTTTTGGTAGCAGGATGCATTTCTTCTGAAGTCCCGGCCGGAGCTCCCGGACAGTATGAGCTTCCAGGTATTGATAACACTACAATATACTACCTCAATGCATCCACAGTGAAAGTGGTGGACAGCGTAACCAACGAAACTACTATCAAATACATGCTCGATGACAGCACCGAAATGAATTTTAAGGATCCCGTGGCTGTGAATTCTTCAGGTAATAATGTGAGTTTCAATGTAACTTCAGAGCCGATATTCGGAAGGAGTTATATCAGGTTTGACTTCAGTTCAGAATTTTCCGGATTCGTGGCTTTTACACAGTCAGATGGTCAGGATTTTACACGGATGACAAAGGAAAACAAGAGCGTAAGGGTGGTTCTGCCTTCAGATCATACAACAGGTTCCAGGTTCCTGGGCGTTTCGAACCCTGAACCTGATAATGTCACAACTGACGCTCTTGGAAGAGAAGTGCTAATATGGGATAACCCGTATCCATACCAGATATCGGTCAAATACTATCACAGAAGCGCTCCAACGCTATTTTTTTATTTTTCAATGATACTTGTAATATGCGTTGCCGTGATCTCGGGTTATTATTATTTTACCATCAGGTCATTGAAGAAAAAGCGTGACGTGATAGAAAAAAAATTTAAAAAATGAAAATCGGGCTATGCTAACAGCAAAGCCCGGTATTAATTACTCATCCAGTATGGCTTCTGCTGTCTCCCTGTATGCGTTCATTACATAGGGTATGCCCGATATCTTCGAGGCTTCCTCTGTGAGCGCCATACAATCGTTCCTGTTTATTGTGGATATATTGAACCTGCGCGAGCCTGCCATGAGCTGCTGCAGTGTTGTCCTGAATTTCTGTGCATATGTGTAGATACCCAGCGCGCCAAGCGGCAGGTGCTTCATATCGTCGCCAAAGCGCTGGGCGAGTTCCTCATAGCACACAAAGATCTCTTCAGGTTTAGTGCCGAATTCAGATACGGTCTTGGGCAGGTCATTCTCTTTAATCCATTTGCCGATGTTCTTGCCCACGAACCCGGGAATCATCAGCGCCCGTCCCATGCATACAGCCTTGAAGTACGGGGAACCCATCGCAAGAGCTTTGTACACTCCGTCCTCACTTCCGAAACCGCCTGCCATCGCAAGGTCGGGTACTCTCTCTCCTTTCTTGCTCAACTTTTCAGCGAACTCATAAGCAAGCGCCTGCAGGTAGAAGGTCGGGATACCCCATTCTTCCATCATAGGCCATGGGCTCATACCGGTTCCGCCCGGTGCGCCGTCGATGGTCAGAAGATCGATCTTTGCCTCGGAGCAGTATTTGATCGCCATTGCAAGTTCG
>JBDROC010000161.1:0-2717 GCA_043810475.1 Methanobacteriota archaeon
CTGGCAGAGCACCAGATCTTAAAACGCTCACGAAGCTCAACCTTGACCTGTTCGAAACGGTCATAGTCCTCTGAATATGTTCTTACATAACGGGTATCCTTTTCTCTCATATTATATTCCTCCATTCAGTTGCCGTGTTCCTCGTGTTTTTTAGACGGGTTAATGCATGTACATAAAAACATATGTACTTACATACTTTAATTTATAGTGCCATCAGTATATATTTGCTTGAGACTGAAGTAATACTTAAAAAGAAATGTAGTCACATTTATTCAGCGTACGTGTGCCTTAGATAGCAGACTTTGAAACCGATAATTCTATTAATAATGTAGGTAATCAGAACCAGAACTATGGAACTCCCGAAAGAATACGATTATAAGGCTATCGAAGAAAAATGGATGAATAAATGGCAGGATTCCATGTTTTACTTTGATTGGAATTCTGAAAAACCCCAGTTCATAATCGATACCCCACCCCCCTATCCCACCGGGAATTTCCATATCGGCAACGCGCTTAACTGGTGCTACATAGATTTCGTTGCGCGATACAAGAGAATGCGCGGATACAACGTGATGTTCCCTGAAGGATGGGATTGCCACGGTCTTCCCACTGAGGTGAAAGTGGAAGAACTGAACGGTATCACAAAAAGCCAGGTCTCGCGCGAGGTGTTCCGTCAAATGTGCGTGGACCTGACGACAAAGAACATCGAGCGAATGCGAAAAACCCTGCGCCGCCTGGGATTCTCTATCGACTGGAGCAACGAGTACATCACTATGGAGCCCTCTTATTTTGGCAAGACCCAGGCGTCTTTTGTGCAGATGTACGAAAGCGGGAATATATACCAGCAGAACCACCCCGTAAATTGGTGCCCGCGCTGTGAAACAGCCATCGCGTTCGCAGAGGTGGAATATGATGCAAGGGACACTGTTCTTAATTACCTTGATTTTGACAGGCTAAAAATTGCCACGACAAGACCTGAACTCCTTGCCGCGTGTGTCGCTGTCGCAGTGAACCCGGATGATAACAGGTACCGTAAATTCGTGAACACCGAGGTCAAAGTGCCTGTGTTCGGTCATGCAGTCAAAGTCATCGCAGATAAAAGTGTTGACCCCACTTTCGGTACCGGTGTTGTGATGATATGCACTTTCGGAGACAAGCAGGACGTACGGTGGTGGGTTGAGCATAAACTACCCCTTCGCAAAGCCATCGACAAGACAGGCAAAATGACCGGTATTGCAGGAAAATACGCTGGAATGAGCACGGATGAATGCAAGAAAGCAATAATAGAAGACATGAAAACTGCAGGGATCTTGTATGAGCAGGAAAAACTCGACCAGAACGTGGGGTTGTGCTGGCGCTGCAAGACCGCTATCGAGATACTCTCAGAGAGGCAGTGGTTCGTGAAGATAGTCGCCGAGGACATACTTAACACAGCGAACGAGGTCACCTGGGTCCCGGATTACATGAAGGTTCGTCTTGAGAACTGGACAGGGACGATGGAATGGGACTGGTGCATCTCAAGGCAGAGGATCTTCGCAACACCAATACCAGCCTGGTACTGCGCAGAATGCGGCAAAACAAAGGTCGCAAAAGAGGAATGGCTGCCCCTTGACCCCACGCAGAAAGCGCCTCCTGAGGCGTGCGAATGCGGCTCTAAGGAATTCAGGGGAGAAGAGGACGTGCTTGATACATGGATGGACTCATCTATTTCTGCCCTCCACGTTTCAGGATGGCTTTCAGACAAACCGCTCCTGCTTCCAGCGCAGCTTCGCCCGCAGGGTTATGATATTATTCGCACATGGGCGTTCTATACTATCCTGAGGTCAAAATCCCTGCTTGATAAAAAGCCGTGGGATACCATTCTGCTCAACGGCATGGTGCTTGGAGAGGATGGGCACAAGATGAGCAAGTCCCGCAATAACTTCGTGGTGCCAGAAGAAGTAATGAAGAAGAACGGCGCAGACGCTTTCAGGCAGTGGGCTGCCATTGGAGGAACGACAGGCTCTGACATCATATTTTCATGGAAAGACGTGGTCGCAGGCTCGCGCTTTTTGCAGAAACTCTGGAGCATAGTGCGATTTTCCATGCCCCATCTCTCGGATAAACCGGCGCCATTTACGCCTATTGACCTGTGGCTTTTGAGCAAGCTCAACAGGCTGGTAAAAGAATGCACGGAAAAGATGGACGCTTACCAGTTCGATGAAACCTTTAAGGCGATACGCGGGTTTGCCTGGGAGATCCTTGCTGACAATTATATAGAGCTTGCAAAATCGCGGCTCTACGGTGACGGGGAAGGGAAGAGAGCTGCACAATACACGCTGTTCGTTACGATCGACACGCTTTCACGTCTTCTTGCCCCGTTTTTACCGTATTTTTCAGAAGAAATATATTCGCATTTAAAACAGGAAAGCGTGCACCTTGCATCGTGGCCGCATGCGGATAAATCGCTCATTGACGCTGGCGCCGAAACTACCGGTGAACTGATAAAAGAGATCACTGCTGCCATTCGCCGCTACAAATCCGAGCATGGAATGGCGTTGAATGCACAACTTGCTGGTGTCGAGATATATTCAACCCTGGAAGATGCGTCTGATATTGCAGGGGCGGCTAATTCCGAGGTCATAATAAAAACAGGGACTCCTGATTTTGAAACAGTTCCAACTGCGCTAAAACCAAACATGAAGGTGCTCGGAAAAACGTACAGGAGCAGGGCAAAA